>DATEDK010000001.1:0-2310 GCA_035281685.1 Kiloniellales bacterium
GGTGGTGGGGGAGGCGGCGGTTCCGGTGCCTGGGCGATGACCGGACACTGCGGCAGGGAGGCGAGCTCGAGGCGCAGCGTCGAGAGGCGATCCTCCAGGTTGTCGCGCTCGGCGACCAGCACCAGCAGATCCTTGGGCGGACCGTCGGGCGCCTCGGCCTCGAGCGGACAGAAATCGAAGACCTGCCAGCCCCAGAGGTTCATGCCGCAGGCGCGCAGCATCATCGCGCCGAGGCCGGCCAGCACCAGCGCGAAGGCGGTCCAGAGAAGCGGGGCGAGCCACCGGCGGCGCATCGCGGGGCCTACTGCGAGAGCCCGTCGCCGCAGATCTCCTCGACGCCCTGGTTCAGGGACTCCAGGAGGTTCTCGCTGGTCTCGCTGATGCTGACCACCGTGCCGCGGCCGAGCTGCTTGGCGAGCTGCCGGTAATAGGGCAGGGCGTGGTCGGTCACCAGGAACAGCGGCGTGATCCCGGCCCTCTCCAGCGCGCGGCGCACCTGGTCGACCGAGGGATAGTCCTCGTTCAGCGCGTTGCCGTCGGCCTTGCCGTCCTCCGGCGGCGCGGGATAGTCGCCGGCGCGGTGATAGTCCTCGTCGGTGATCACCACCATGATGCGCTGCGCATCGTCGGTGAAGCCGATCGCGCCGGTGCGGCCGGCGGCCTCGAGCATGGCCTCGAGCTGCGCCTCGGGCTCGTCGTAGTTCTCGGTGATGTCGACGGTGCGCAGCGCGGCCAGCACCTTGGCGAAATCGGTCGTCAGCGCCTGGTGGTGCTTGTAGGTGTAGAGGCTGGGGTAGGGTCCGATCGGCTTGTCGATGAAGGAGCCGAGGCCGAGGCGCACGTCGCCCTGCAGCTGGCCGGCGGCGGCGCGGCGGATCAGGTCCTGCACGGTCTTGCGGATCGACGGCAGGTCGTCCTGGAACGAGCCCGAGGAGTCGAGCAGCAGGTAGAGATCGACCTTGCGGTCCTGCGGCGGCTGATTGCGGCAGATCTCCTCCGGTTCCGGCTGCTTCTCGGGCTCTTTCTCCGGTTCCTTCTCCGGCTCCTTCTCGGCGACCTGCTCCTCGGGCTCCTTCTCCGGCTCTTGCTCGGCCACCTGCGGCTCCGGCACGGGACAGTCGTCCACCATCGCCACTTCCAGGCGCAGGCGGTGCACGCGGTCCTCCAGGTTGTCACGTTCGGCCGCGAGCAGCAGAAGCTGCTGCGGCGGGTCAGGCGGCGCCTCGGCCGCCACCGGGCAGAAGTCGAAGATGGTCTCGCCGAAGAGCCGCAGGCCGCAGCTGTGCAGCATGAGAGCGGCGATGCCGGCCAGCACCAGCGCGAAGGCACCCCAGATCAGGCCGAGGATGACGCCGCGGCGTCTGCCGCTTTCCCGCGGCTGGGCCTGACCCCCCGGTCGCATGGCCTAGAGGCTCGCCACCGTCGCGTCGATCAGACGGCGCAGCTCGGCGTTCTCCGCTTCGAGCGCGCGGATCTCGGCCTCGGTTACGGCGGTCGCGGCATCGGCCTGCTGCACCCGCTCGTACTCGGCCTCGAGCTCGGAGAGCCGCTGTTCCAGCGTCTTCAGTTCCTTCTGCGCTGCGCTCCTGCCCTGCGCCCGCTGTTGCGCGGCGGCCAGCTCCTGGTGACGCTGCACGAGCTCGCGATCCAGCTTCGCCAGCGCCGCCTCGGCGGCCGCGACCTCGCCGCCACTCTGGGCTGCCGCGGCCTCCGCGCTGCGCCGTTCCTCGGCGGCGCGGGCGGCTTCGGCCTCCTTCGCCGCAGCCTCGGCCTCGAGTGCCTTGCGGCGCTGCTCATAGGTGCCGTTCATCAGCGACTGCGAGCCGCAGATGAAGCCCTCGGTCGCGGGATTGCCGCTGCAGCCGCCGCAGGCGGAAAGCCCGCCCGTCGCCAGCAGCAGCAGCGCCAGAACGGGAACGAAACGCATCAGACCCTTACCTCGTTGGGCACGGAGGCGAGCATGGCGGTGAGCCGGTCCAGCTCGATCTCGAGCGCGGCGTTCTCCGCCGCCAGTGCGTCGCGCCGCTCCTGCAACATGGCGATCTGACCGCTCTTGCCGCCCTCGGCGATCAGCTGGTTCAGCTCGGCGATCTTGTCGCGGTTCGCCTGCACGGTGATGGCCATGGCATCGCGGTCGTCCAGCATCTCCTCGACTTCGCGCTCGTACTTCTTCTTCGTGATCTGCTTGGCCGCGTACTGCGCATTCAGCTGCGCCAGCCGCTGCTCGTGCTGCTGGTTGACGCGCTCGGCTGCCACCGCCGCCTGGCGGTTCGCCGCGATGTCGTCGTCGGCTGCGGCGATCACGTCGTA
>DATEDK010000002.1:0-2200 GCA_035281685.1 Kiloniellales bacterium
GGTCCCCACGTCGCGATCCAGGATGCGCGCGACCTCGGCGAAGGGCTGCTCGAAGATGTCGTGCAAGAGGAAGGCCGCGCGCTCGAGCGGCGACAACCGCTCGAGCGCCAGGAGCAGGGCTACCGAGAGGTCCGCCGCGATCTCCGCGGCGGGCTCGATGGCGAGGTCCGCGCCTTCCAGAAGCGGCTCCGGCAGCCAGGGGCCGACGTAGGTCTCCCGCCGCGCTCTCGCCGACTTCAGCCGGTCGAGCGCGAGGCGGGTAACCACCGCTGTCAGGAAGGCCGCGGGGTTGTCGACCGTGCTCCGGTCCGTCTTCTGCCAGCGCAGCCAGGCGTCCTGCAGGACGTCCTCGGCGTCGGCCAGCGAGCCCAGCATGCGATAGGCCAGGCCGGTCAGCCGGCGCCGCTCCTGCTCGAAGAGCGCGAGGATCTCGGCGTCCGTCATGCCGCGCGGAGCCCGCTGTCGCCGGCTGCCACCGCGTGCTGCGTGCGGAAGGCCACGTTCATGCGATTCCAGACGTTGATCGTGCCGATCAGGACCGTGAGATCGGCCAGCTCCTTCTCGCTGAAGTGGCGCCTCACCTCCGCGTAGAGGTCGTCGGGCGCACCCTTGTCGGCGACCAGCGTCAGTGCCTCGGTCCACGCCAGGGCGGCGCGCTCGCGGTCGCTGTAGAGCGGCGACTCGCGCCAGGCCGGGAGCAGGTAGAGCCGCGCCTCGCTCTCGCCTGCCGTGCGGGCGTCCTTCGCGTGCATGTCGAGGCAGAAGGCGCAGCCGTTGATCTGCGAGGCGCGCATCTTCACCAGCTCCTGCAGGCTCATCTCCAGACCGCTGTTGTCGACGTAGGTCTGCAGCTGCAGAACGGCCTTGAAGGCGGCGGGCGCGATGGCGGGCGCGTAGAGACGGGCGTTCATGTCTTTCTCCGTGAATGGTGGTTACGGAGATTAGACGAGGCATTGCGGCCGAACGTTACATGGCCCACCCTCGAAAATGCGACGGGCTGCCCGATCTCGCGATCCGAGCAGCCCGTCCGGCGTTACAGGGCGCTTTTTACAGGGGACGCTCGCGCCCTGTCGGGAAAGGGGTCAGTGCAGGGGCCGCAGGCTCGGCGAGATCTCCTCGACGAAGCGCTGCACCAGGCCGGCGAAGCCTTCCGGCGCCTCCCACTGCACGGCATGGCCGACGCCCGGGAAGATCCGCACCATGGACTGCGGGATCTGCTGGGTCAGCAACTCCTGCTCGCGGCGCGGCACCAGGGCGTCGCTGTCGCCCCAGACCAGCATGGTGGGGCAGGCGATGCGCCAGCGGAGCTGGTGGTTGTTGCTGTCCATCTGGCCCCGCAGCGCGGCCCGCCAGACGCGCGCCGGCACCTTGTAGCTCTCGGCGACGACGGTCGCGAGGTAGGAGGGCGGCAGCTCGCGGGCGATCGTGCTCTCCTGGAAGGCGCGCACGAACTCCGGGTCGATCGGATCGCTGAGGCCGGAGACCGCATCCTCCCAGAGGTCGCGGATCGCGCGGTTGCCGGCGAAGTCGCCGAAGGCGCCCACCAGCAGGAGGCCCGCGACGCGGTGCGGGCAGTGCACCGCCAGGCGCTCGGCGACCGCTGCGCCCATGGAGTGGCCCACCACCAGCGCCCGCTCGATGTCGAGCGCGGCGAGGAAGGCGGCGGCGTCCTCGGCGAAGTCGCCCAGCTGGTAGCCGATCCCGGGTCGCGAGGAGTTGCCGTGGCCGCGCTGGCTGATCGCGTAGGCGCGCACCTTCGCGGGCAGCAAGGGCAGCACGCGCTGCCAGGAGGTCCAGGAGTCGGTGTAGCCATGCAGCAGCAGCACGGGCAGGCCGTCCGGGTCGCCCACGGCGACGTACTCGATCCGGTGACCGCCCGCGATCTTCAGCTCGCGGAGCTGCCAGGTCTGCGAGGTCGACAGGGCGGGGGACTCGACCGTGGCCAAGTGAACATGGCTGGGGCGGTGGATCGCGTTCATGACAGCCTCTTCTCCATTGCGGCCGAGGGACTTCGGCCTTGTTTATGGGAAGAGAATGGGCCCTGCGGCGCCGCCGCCGCAGTGAAGCCGGTCACAGGGGCGAAAAAACCCAAATCTTCAGGCGCTTGAAGTAGCTCGACATCGGCACTTGCGACCGTCAGCTGGCCTGCGGGCCAGAATCCAGCCACTTGGCACAATGCAGGATGTTGCAATGCAGCGAA
>DATEDK010000003.1:0-3653 GCA_035281685.1 Kiloniellales bacterium
CAGGAAGACCGGCGCGACGAAGGCGCCCCGGAAGAAGAAGATCGCACCGAAGAGGATGGCTGCGAAAACGCCGGCGAGAAAGACCGCGAAGAGAACGGTGAGGACGCCGACGCGCCGAGGTCGCTAGAGCAGAGCGGAGCACCAACTCACCTCTCCCGAGGGGAGAGGTCGAGCGTAGCGAGGGTGAGGGGCAACGGAACGGAAGTCAGGCGGAGAGAAGGCTGCACCGCTTCCCCTCACCCGGCGCACTGCGTGCGCCGACCTTTCCCCTCGGGAGAGGTGAGTTGTCTACCCCAGCCGCTCCAGCTCGTCGATGAAGCCTTCGATGACCGAGAGGCCCTTGGACCAGAAGGCGGGGTCCGAGGCGTCGAGGCCGAAGGGGGCGAGCAGCTCCTTGTGCCGCTTCGTCCCGCCGGCCCGCAGCATGTCGAGGTACTTCTGCGCGAAGCCGGCCTCGGCCTCCTGGTAAAGCGCGTAGAGCGAGTTCACCAGGCAATCGCCGAAGGCGTAGGCGTAGACATAGAACGGCGTGTGGATGAAGTGCGGGATGTAGGCCCAGTAGCTGCGGTACTCCTCGTCGAGGCGGAAGGCGGGGCCGAGTGCCTCCTTCTGCGTCTCCATCCAGATCTCGCCGATGCGGTCGGGCGTGAGCTCGCCCTCCTTGCGCTCGCCGTGCACCAGGGTCTCGAAGCGGTGGAAGGCAATCTGGCGCACCACGGTGTTCAGCATGTCCTCGACCTTCGAGGCCAGCATGATCCTGCGCTTCTTCGGGTCCTTCGCCCGCTTCAGCAAGGCCTGGAAGGTCAGCATCTCGCCGAAGACCGAGGCGGTTTCGGCGAGCGTCAGCGGCGTGTCGGAAAGCAGCAGGCCCTGATCGGCTGCCAGCAGCTGGTGCACGCCGTGTCCCAGCTCGTGCGCCAGCGTCATCACGTCCCGCGTGCGGCCCTGGTAGTTCAGCAGCAGGTAGGGGTGCGCGGAGGGCACGGTCGGATGCGCGAAGGCCCCTGAGGCCTTGCCGGGGCGCACCGGCGCGTCGATCCAGGGGTTCTCGAAGAAGCGCCGGCCGAGCGCGGCCAGGTCGGTGGAGAAGTCGCCGTAGGCGCCGAGCACCGTGCGCTCGGCCTCGGGCCAGTCGATCAGCCGATCCTCATCCTCCGGCAGCGGCGCGTTGCGCTCCCAGTAGGGCAGCTGGTCGTGGCCGAGCCAGCGCGCCTTCATCGCGTAGTAGCGGTGCGAGAGCCTGGGGTAGGCGGCCGTCACCGCGCTCACCAGCGCCTCGACCACGTCGTCCTCGACCAGGTTGCCGAGGTTGCGGGCAGAGACCGGATGCGGCTGGTGCCGCCACTCGTCGTCGATCGCCTTGTCCTTGGCGAGCGTGTTGGTGATCAGCGAGAAGAGCCGCGCGTTCCCGCCCAGCACCTTGGCGAAGCTGTGGGCCGCCGCCTCGCGCACCTTGGGATTGCGGTCGGTGAAGCGGTTCAGGATTTCCGAGGAGGTGAGCTCCTGGCCGTCGAGCGGGAAGCGCAGGTCGGCCATGGTCTCGTCGAAGAGCCGCGTCCAGGCGGCGCGGCCGACGACATAGCGTTCGTGCAGCAGGCGCTCCTGGTCGTCCGGCAGATCGTGCGGGCGCCAGACGCGCATGTCGCGCAGCCAGGGCCGCCAATGTGCCATGGCCGGATCCTCGAGCTTCGGCGCAAGGTCCGCATCCTCGAGGCGCCTCAGCTCCAGGCCGAAGAAGAGGAGATCGGTGCCGATCCTGGTCGAGCGCTCCTGCACACCCTGGTAGAAGCGGCCGATCTCCGGGTCGCTCATGTTGCCGGAGTAGAGCAGCTGGGCGTAGCTGCCGATGCGGCCGAGCCGCTCCTGCAGAGTCTCGTAGCGCAGGATCGCCTTGGCGAGCCCGGCCCCGGAGAGGGCGGCCAGCTTGCCTTCGTATTCGCCGCGGAAGGCCTTGGCTTCCTCCTCGCCCCAGCGGAAGTCGCGCTCCAGCGCCGGGTCATTGGTGCCACTGTAGAGGTCCGCCAGGTTCCACTCGGGCAGCTTGCCCAGCTTCAACGCACGCGCATCGCCTTCGGCCACGGCCAACTCCCCATGGTTTTGCACCGGCCCTTGGCGATATAGGCTGAAGCACGTCCGGCGCCAAGCGCGGCAGGCGTACAAGGCCAGGGGAGGAGCCATGGACTACGCGAAAGCGCCGTCGCTGCCGGCGGTCTTCTTCGCCAAGGCGACGGAGCTGGGGGACCGGCCCTTCCTCTGGGCCAAGCGCGAGGGGCGCTGGACCGCAGTCTCCTGGCGCCAGGCGGCCGAGCACGTGCGCGCGCTGGCCCAGGGCCTGATCGCGCTGGGCGTCAACCCCGGCGACCGGTTGATGCTGGTTTCGGAGAACCGGCCGGAGTGGGCGATCGCCGACCTCGCGGTGATGACCGCCGGCGCCATCACCGTACCGGCCTACACGACCAACACGCCGGGCGACCATCTGCACATCCTGAACAACTCCGGCGCGGTCGGAGCCATGGTCTCGACCAAGGCGCTGGCGGGCCGCCTCCTGCCGGCCGTCATGCAGGCCGCGCAGTGCCGCTTCCTGGTGCCGCTCGAGCCGCTCGGCCAGCAGCAGGCGCTGACCGCGCGCGTGCTGACCTGGCAGCAGCTGGAGGAGGAGGGCAAGAAGGCGCCGGCGCAGGTGGACCAGCGCCTGGCCGCGATCAAGCGCGACGATGTCGCCTGCTTCATCTACACCTCGGGCACCGGCGGCACGCCCAAGGGCGTGATGCTGAGCCACACCAACATCCTGGCGAACTGCTGGGGCGCCTTCGACCTGCTGGAGGAACTCGGCCTCAGCGACGAGGTCTTCCTCTGCTTCCTGCCGTTGTCGCATTCCTACGAGCACACCGCGGGTCTGCACTTCCCGATCTCGCTCGGCGCGCAGATCTACTACGCGGAGTCGGTGGAGCAGCTCGGCAACAACATGGCCGAGGTGAAGCCCACGATCATGACCGCGGTGCCGCGGCTCTACGAGACGCTGCACGCCAAGCTCCGCGCCGGACTCGCCAAGCAGAGCCCGAGCAAGCAGAAGCTCTTCGCCAAGGCGCTGGAGCTTGGCCTGAAGCGGCTTCGGGGCGAGCGGCTCAGCCTCGGGGAGAAGATCGTCGACCGCGTCGTCGACAAGCTGGTGCGCGACAAGGTGCGCGCGCGCTTCGGCGGCCGCCTCAAGGCGCTGGTCTCCGGCGGCGCTGCGCTCAATCCGGAGATCGGCAACTACTTCCAGGCGCTGGGCCTCAACCTGCTGCAGGGCTACGGGCAGACCGAATCATCGCCGGTGGTCTCCTGCAACCGTCCGGGCAAGATCCAGCTGGAGACCGTCGGCCCGCCGGTGAAGGGCGTCGCGGTGAAGATCGCCGAGGACGGCGAGATCCTGGTGAAGGGCGATCTGGTGATGAAGGGCTACTGGGGCGACCCGGAGGGCACGGCCAAGGCGGTGCGCGACGGCTGGCTCTACACCGGCGATATCGGCGAGATCGACGGCGAAGGCCGCATCCGCATCACCGACCGCAAGAAGGACATCGTCGTGCTCTCGGGCGGCGACAACGTCTCGCCGGCGCGCGTGGAGAGCCTGCTGACCCTGGAGCCCGAGATCGAGCAGGCCATGGTGATCG
>DATEDK010000004.1:0-3579 GCA_035281685.1 Kiloniellales bacterium
CCGACCCTGCGCGATTGGACCGCACGCAATCGCGTGCGCTATGCCGGCCTCTCGTTGATCGAGGAGGCGCCGCGCTATGCGCTGGCGGTGCCGCGCTGGGAGCCCGCCGCGCAGCGGCAGCGGCGCGCCGGGATTGCCGCAGCGCGCAACCGGCTGATCGCCGAGGGCCTGGGGGACGCGGACTGGGCGCTCTGGATCGATGCCGACATGGTCGGGCTGCCCGCCGACCTGCTGGCGCAGCTCTTCGCCGCGAAGGCACGCATCGTGACGCCAAACTGCGTGCGCGTTGCCGGCGGGCCTTCCTTCGACCTCAACGCCTATGTCGAGGAGGAGCCGCCGGAGCTGCTGCGGCTGGGGCGATACCTGGTGGACGGTCTCTACCAGCCGCCGGCCGGGCTGGGGCGCGTCTACCTCTCCGAGCTGCGCTATCGCGCGCGGCAGCGGCTCGACTCGGTCGGCGGCACGGTCCTTCTGGTCGATGCCGCCCTGCACCGGGCTGGACTCGGCTTTCCCGAGCGGCCCTACCGCCACCTGATCGAGACCGAGGCCTTCGCGCGCCTGGCGGGCGAGCTCGGCATCGAGTGCATCGGCCTGCCGCGCCTGGAGGTGCGGCACGCCGAGAACGGCTGAGCCTCAGCGGTAGGGGTCGGCCGCGTCCCTGAGGCCGTCGCCCAGGAAGTTGAAGGCGAGCACGGTGACGATCACCGGCACGGCCGGCAGCAGCAGCCAGGGATAGAGCGCCACGACGTTGATGTTCTGCGCCTCGGTCAAGAGCACGCCCCAGGAGGTGATCGGCGGTCGGAGGCCGAGGCCGAGGAAGGAGAGCGCGGTCTCCGCCAGGATCATCGAGGGGATCGAGAGGGTCAGCGACGCGATCAGGTGGCTGGAGAAGCTCGGCATGAGATGCCGGAAGATGATGCGCCCGGGGCTGGCACCCATCAGCTGCGCGGCGGTGGTGAAGTCCTCCTCGCGCAGCGACAAGAGCTTCGAGCGCACCGCGCGGGCGAGGCCCGGCCAGTCGAGGAGCGCCAGGATCAGCGTGATGCCGAAGAACACCCAGAGCGGCGACCAGGTCACCGGCAGGATGGCGGAGAGCGCCAGCCAGAGCGGGATCTCCGGGAAGGAGCGCACGATCTCGATGATGCGCTGCACGATGTTGTCGACCCAGCCGCCGTAATAGCCGGCGACGCCGCCGATCGAGATGCCGAGCAGGAAGGAGAAGGCGATGCCGACGAGGCCGATGGTGAGCGAGATGCGAGCGCCGTAGATCGCGCGGGAGAGCACGTCGCGGCCCAGCCGGTCGGTGCCGAGCAGGTAGAGCGCGCCGCCCTCGGCCGGGCAGAACAGGTGGAAGTCGAGGGTGACCAGGCCCCAGAAGCTGTACTTGTCGCCGCTGCAGAAGAAGCGGATCGGCTGGATGTCGGTCTTGTCCTCGGTATAGACGAGCCGCAGCGTCTCCAGGTCGCGCTTGGAATCGTAGCCGTAGACGAAGGGTCCGATGAACTCGCCCTCGTGGAAGAAGTTGATCGACTGCGGCGGCGCGTAGATGTGCTTGACGTCGCGCCGCTCCAGCGAATAGGGCGCCAGGACCTCGACGAAGATGATGCCGACGTAGAGCGCCAGGAGGAACCAGAAGGAGAAGAGCGCCAGCTTGTGGCGCTTGAACTTCCACCAGATCAGCCGCCAGGCCGGCGCCTGGAAATAGCGCTCCTGCTCCGGCGTCATCACCTCGATCGAATGGGGATCGAAGGGCTTGCCGCTGACCCAGTGCTCGAGCCTGCCGGCGAGTTCGTCTCTCCGCTCGCCGCTCATTTCGTCGCCTTCCCTTCCAGGCGGATGCGCGGATCGAGCGCCGCCAGCGCAAGGTCGCTGATGAAGATGCCGACGATGGTCAGCAGCGACAGGAACATCAGGAACGAGCCCGCGAGATACATGTCCTGGCTCTTCAGCGCGGCGATCAGCATCGGCCCGGTGGTCGGCAGGTTCATCACGATCGAGACCACGGCGGCGGAGGAGACCAGCGAAGGCAGGTAGGCGCCGATGTCGGCGATGAAGGGGTTCAGCGAGATACGCAGCGGGTACTTCACCAGGAGCTTCAAGGGCGGCAGGCCCTTGGCGCGGCCGGTGACGACGTACTGCTTGTTCAGCTCGTCCAGCAGGTTGGCGCGCAGGCGCCGGATCATCGCCGCAGTCCCGCTGGTGCCGATCACGATGGTCGGCACGATCATGTGCGACAGCACCGACATGAACTTGCCCCAGGTCCAGGGCTTGTCGATGTACTCGGCGTCCATCAGGCCGCCGATCTCCACGCCGAACCAGAGGTTCAGGTAGTGCATGAGGATCAGGGCCAGGAGGAAGTTCGGCACCGCCAGGCCGAAGAAGCCGATCGTGGTGACCACGTAGTCGCCGATCGAGTACTGCCGCACCGCGGAATAGACGCCGATCGGGAAGGCGACGATCCAGGTGAAGAGGATGGTGGCGAGCGAGATGATGAAGGTCAGCCACAGGCGGTCGCCGACCACGTCGTTGACCGGCCGCTGGTACTCGAAGGAGAAGCCCATGTCTCCTTGCACCAGGTTGCCGATCCACTTGAAGTACTGCTCGAAGAAGGGGAGATCGAGGCCGTACTGCTTGCGGATGACGTCGGCCCGGTCGTGCTGGCCGCGCGACTCCAGCTCGGAGAGGAAGGTGTCGACGTAGTCCCCCTCCGGCGCCTGGATGATCGCGAAGATGATCAGCGAGGTGACGAGCAGCGTCGGGATCATGATGAAGACGCGGCGGGCGAGGAAGCTCAGCATCGCGCGCGCTCCTAGGCGGCTTGCCGGGCGCCGACGCTGGCGCGCACGAAGTGTCCGGGCTCGGCCTCGATCAGGTCCGGATGCCGGTCCTTGTCGATGGTGAAGGGCTCCGGCCAGGCGGCGGGATCGGAAGCGCGCCCGGCCATCAGCGCGGCGAGATCCAGCTTGTTCTCCAGCCGCGGCTCCGGCACGGCTGCCAGCAGCGCCTTGGTGTAGGGGTGCAGCGGGTTCCGGAAGAGCTGGCGCGTCGTCGCCAGCTCGACGATGCGGCCCTTGCACATCACCATGATGCGGTCGGCGATGTAGTTTACCACCGCGAGATTGTGGCTGATGAAGAGGTAGGTCAGGCCGAGCTGTGCCTGCAGATCCTTCAACAGGTTCAGGATCTGCGCCTGGATCGAGACGTCGAGCGCGGAAACCGGCTCGTCGCAGATGATGAGCTCGGGCCTGAGCGCCAGCGCGCGGGCGATGCCGATGCGCTGCCGCTGGCCGCCGGAGAAGGAATGCGGGTAGCGCTTGGCGTGGTGCGGCTTCAGGCCGACCACGTTCAAGAGCTCCACCACCATTCGCTGGCGCTCTTCCTTGCTGCCGGCCTCGTGGATGTCGAGCGGCTCGCGCACGATGTCGCCCACGGTCATGCGCGGGTTCAGCGAGGAGAAGGGATCCTGGAAGATGAACTGCACGCGCGGGCGGAACTTCACCAGCTCCTGACCCTTCAGGCTCAGCACGTTGATGCGCTCGCCCCGGCTGTTGAAGAAGATGCTGCCGTCGTCGGGCGTGA
>DATEDK010000005.1:0-4992 GCA_035281685.1 Kiloniellales bacterium
CCGGCCGCGTGGTCGACCGCGGCGCGAGCCTTGTCGCCGTCTCCAGCCTCTCGGTGCCGACCTTCTGGCTGGCGCTCCTGCTGATCTATCTCTTCGCCGTCGAGCTGCGCTGGCTGCCGGCGGGCGGCATGGGCGAGGAAAGCGGCCTCGAGCGCCTGCGCGCGCTGGTGCTTCCGGTGCTGACGCTGGCGCTGGGGACGCTCGGCATCTACCTGCGCTTCGTCCGGCGCGCGGCCGGCGAGGCGCTGCGGCAGGACTTCGTGCGCACGGCGCGCGCCAAGGGCGTCTCGCGCCGCCGGCTGCTGTGGGGCCACGTGCTGCAGAACGCCGCCCTGCCTCTGGTGACGCTGATCGGCCTCTCCTTCGGCGCGCTCTTCTCGGGCGCACTGGTGACCGAGGTCATCTTCCGCCAGCTCGGCATGGGCCGCGTGCTCTACGACGCCGTCGCCGGCAACGACTTCAACCTCGCCCTGGTCGGCCTGCTGGTGGCGACGGCCGCGACGCTGCTCGGCAACCTGCTGGCCGATCTCGCCTACGCGCGGCTCGATCCGCGCATCGAGCTCACATGACCGGGCGCTTCCGGCGGGTGCTGCGACGCTTCGGCCGCGAGCGTCTGGCGATCTTGAGCCTCCTGTTCCTCGTCCTGGTGGCCACTTGCGGCCTCTTCGCCCCCGCGATCGGGCGGTTGCTCGGCCAGGACCTCCAGGCCGTCGATCTGCTGGGCGCGCGGATGCCGCCCTCGGCCGAGCATTGGCTGGGGACCGACGAGCTCGGCCGCGACCTCTTTCTGCGGCTGCTCGAGGGCGGGCGCATCTCGCTGCTGGTGGCGCTGGCCGCCGCACTGGGCTCGGCGCTGATCGGCACCGCCATCGGCCTCATTGCCGGCGAGCGCGGCGGCTGGGTCGATGCCGTGCTGATGCGCCTAACCGACGGGGTCATCGCGCTGCCGCTGCTGCCGCTCTTGATCGTGCTCTCCGCCGTCGACCTGACCAAGCTCGGACTCGATCCGGTGACCGCCACCGGCGACGGCGCCAAGCTCGGCCGGCTGATCTTCATCATCGTGCTGATCGGCTGGACCACGACGGCGCGGCTGGTGCGCGGCGCGACCCTGGCCGCGCTCGGGCAGGACTACGTGCGCGCCGCCCGCGCCCTGGGCGTGCCGCCGGCGCGCCTGCTGCTGCGCCACGTGCTGCCGAACGTCGCCACGCCGATCATCGTCGCCACCATGCTGTCGGTGGGGCAGATCATCCTCTTCGAGTCTGTGCTCTCGTTCCTGGGTCTGGGGCTCGATCCCTCGACGCCCTCCTGGGGGCGCATGCTGGCCGGCGCGCAGGATCTGCTGTGGGACGCGCCGCACCTGGCGCTCTTCCCCGGCATCGCGATCTTCCTGACCGTGGCCGCCTTCAACGTGCTGGGCGACGGTCTCGCCAACGCGCTCGACCCGCGGATCGCGGGCGCGCTGCGGCCGGCTAGTGCGCGGTGAAGATCGGCACGGTCATGTGCCGCAGCATGTGCTTGGTGACGCCGCCCAGCACGAGGTCGCGCAGCCGGCTGTGCGCGTAGGCGCCCATGACGATGAGATCGGCGCCCAGGTCGGCGGCACGGTTCAGCAGCAGATCGCCGACGCTGAGCGGACCGCTCGACAGCTGCGCCAGCTTCACCTTCACGCCGTGGCGCGCCAGGTGCCGCGCGATGTCGGCGCCGGGCTCGGGCCCGTGGCCGCCTCGGCCCGGACGTGCGTTGACAGTCACGACCTCGGCTTCGTCGGCGGCGATCAGCAGCGGCAGCGCGTCGGCGACCGCGCGGGCCGCCTCGCGCCGCGCGTCCCAGGCAACGATCGCCCTGCGGCCGAAGCCGGCGGGCGCGCCGATGCTGGGGATCACCAGAACGGGCCGGCCGCAGGCCACCAACAGCGTCTCCGTCAGCGCGCGCTCGTCGACCGAGGCTTCGCTGTCCGGCTGCCCGACGATCAGCAGGTCGGCGTAGCGCGCCTGCAGGCTGATCGGCTCGGCGCCCAGCTCGGTGTCGACCGCGATGTCGCGCCATTCGTAGGAGATGCCGGCGCGCCGCGCCGCCTCCTCGAATCGCCCGCGCGCGGCGGCGGCCGCCTCGCGGTCGATCGTCGCCTGCGCCTCGCGCACGGCTTCCGGCATCTGCGCGGCGACGAACCCGGGCACGGTCGGCACGGAAAGCAGGCGCAGTCCCACCAGATGCGCGTTCGACCGCGTCGCCAGGTCGATCGCGGCCTCGGTGCGCTGGGTGCTCGACGCGTGGTCGTCCACCAGAAGCAGGATGTCGCGAAAAGCCATGCCGATCTCTCCCAGCTCTTCCCGGCGCTCCCCCGCTCTTAGCATGCCCAGGGAACCAACGTCCCCTGAGCCGTGTCAAATTATCGCCGGATTCCGATGGCGAGTGGGTGCGCCCGCGTCCTTGGGATCGTAGCACCGCAGAACAGGTAGAGGAGGCCGTAGCGTGAGCCACGTTCATGACCACGAAGCGGGACACCGCTGCCCCGCCTGCGTCCCTCGCGCCAGCCTCAGGCCGATCGGCCGGCGCGCCTTCGCCCGCGGCCTCCTGGCCTCGGCTGGCCTCGTGGCCCTCGCCGCCTGCACCGAAAGCCCGACGACCGGGCGCTCCACCTTCGGCTCGATCGACGATGACGTCTCCGCCGGCAGGCGCGAGCACCCGAACGTGCTGCAAGCCTTCGGCGGCGAATACACCGAAGGTGGCGTGCCGGCCTACGTCAACCAGATCGGCGCCAAGCTGGCACAGCACAGCGAGTTTCAGAACATCAACTACAAGTGGACCGTGCTGAACACGCCGATCGTCAACGCGCTGGCGCTGCCGGGCGGCTACATCTACGTGACGCGCGGCCTGATGGCGCTCGCCTCGAACGAGGCCGAGCTCGCCGGCGTCATGGGGCACGAGATGGGCCACGTCACCGCGCGGCACTCGGCCGAGCGGCAGACGCAGTCGATCATCGCGCAGCTCGGCCTGCTCGCGCTCGGCATCGCGACCGGCAGCAACGAACTCGTCAACCTCGCCGCCGTCGGCGCGCAGGCCTACCTGCAGTCCTATTCGCGCGACCAGGAGTTCGAGGCCGATACGCTGGGCGTGCGCTACATGGCGGAAGGCGGCTGGGACCCCTCGGCGATGGCGACGTTCCTCGCCTCGCTGCGCGAATACAGCCAGCTCGAAGCCCAGTTGGCCGGCCGCGATCCCGGCACGGTCGACGAGTTCAACATGATGGCGAGCCATCCGCGCACCCTCGACCGCGTGCAGGCGGCGACCGAGGCCGCCGGCGTGCAGCACGTCGAAGGCGTGCTGAACCGCGACGTCTACCTGCAGGCGATCGAAGGGCTGCGCTACGGCGACGATCCCGCGCAGGGCGTGGTCGACGGCCAGTGGTTCCGCCACCCCGGCCTCGGTTTCGAGTTCAAGGTGCCCGAGGGCTTCAGCGTGGTGAACGGCGAGAGCCAGGTCAGCGCGCAGAATGCCAGCGGCGCCGCGCTCGTCTTCGACATGGACCGCGCGACCGCCGCCGACCCGGCCGAGTACCTGACCTCCCAATGGGGCGAGGGCGTGCAGTTCAACGACCTCGAGCGCATCAGCGTGAACGGCTTGCAGGGTGCCACCGGCTGGACGCGGCTGCAGACCAACGCCGGCCCGGCGGACGTGCGCGCCGTCGCCATCAAGGGCGAGGGCAACCAGGTCTTCCGCTTCCTCTTCCTGGCGCCCGTCGGCAACAGCAGCTTCAACAGCGCCTTCCAGGAAACGGTTTACTCCTTCCGCCGGCTGAGCGCGGCGGAGGCGGCGCAGATCAAGGGCTTCCGCATCTATGTGCTGCCGGCCGGCCCGAGCGACAGCGTCGCCAGCCTCTCGCGCGGCATGCCCTTCGGCGCCTACAACGAGCAGGCATTCCGCGTGCTGAACGACCTCGTCGGGGGCGGCGGACTCGCGCAGGGCGAGCTCGTGAAGATCGTTCGCGCGGGCTGAGCCCGGCACGAGCATCCGACCGCGGCGAAGTCGGCAGCTTCGCCGCGGCCTTCCTTTTTCACAGACTCGGGCCTTTTTCACAGACTCGGGCCGACGACAGCCTTGGGTCGGCCGCCAGGCGACCGACCGCGCAGCGCGCGCCGCAGACGGCGTGCCAGCGCGGCCGCGACGCTTGCAACGGCCTGACTGCGCAGGCGATGCGCCTCGCGCATGATGGCCGCGACCTCCTCCGGCGAGAACTCGGCGGTCTCGCGCAACGAGGCGTTCTTGTCCTGGTACATCGACATTGGGATCACCTCCGTGTCTTCGGTTCGCATCGAACCCACGCAGAGGCGTTCCTGCCCTGAGGCCCGCATTATTGTGCGGTGCAGCATGATAGTGCTTACGATTCACCGCTCAATCAAGCGCGGCACCACGAATTCGGCGCACGAGACTTTGGCGCAGCGCACACAAGAGCGACATGCGGGCGCCACAAGGCGGCCCTGAGAGCGGCAGAGCTATCGGCCGCGCGGCGGCTCCGTTAGGCTCTTGCCCTTCTGGCACAGCAAGCCTTTCGAGGGAGCTCCATCATGACCGTGCGGCCCAATTCCATCGCCAGCCGCGACGTCGCCTACGTCGTGCACGCCTACACCAACCTGCGTCGGCACGAGCAGGACGGGCCCATGGTGATCACCAGGGGCGAGGGCATCCACGTCTTCGACGAGAACGGCAAGGAATACATCGAGGGCTTGGCGGGGCTCTGGTGCGCCGGGCTCGGCTTCTCGGAGAAGCGCCTGGTGAAGGCCGCGACGGAGCAGATGCAGAAGCTGCCCTTCTATCACACCTTCGCCTCCAAGGCGAACGAGCCGACCGCGCTGCTCGGCGAGAAGCTGGTGTCGCACCTGCCGAAGCCGCTGGCGAAGGTGTTCTTCGCCAACTCCGGCTCCGAGGCCAACGACACCGCGGTGAAGATGGTCTGGTACTACAACAACGCGCTCGGCCGCCCGGAGAAGAAGA
>DATEDK010000006.1:0-5432 GCA_035281685.1 Kiloniellales bacterium
GCGAACCAGTGCGCGCGCGCCGCCATGATGATGGCGTTGGCCTCTTCCTCGTCGAGGCTGTCCTTGCCCAGGAGCTCGATCAGCTCGTCGCTCGCCAGGTCGGCCAGGTCGTCCAGCTTCTTGATGCCCTTGCGGCCCAGCGCCACCAGCAGGCCCATCGTGAGACCCGGAACCTGCGCCAGCGCATCCTCGACGCCGAGCTCTTTGCGTTCCGCGTCCAGTTTCTTCGCCTGCTCCTCGAGCCAGGCCTGCGCGCGCAGGCGCAGTTCGTTGGCGACCTCCTCGTCGAAGCCCTCGATCTCGGCGAGCTCCTCCAAGGGCACGTAGGCGACCTGCTCGACCGAGGTGAAGCCCTCGGTCACCAGCAGGTGGGCGATGACGTCGTCGACATCGAGCGCCTCGATGAAGAGCTTGGAGCGGCGCTGGAACTCTTCCTGGCGGCGCTTGGACTCTTCCTCCTCGGTCAGGATGTCGATGTGCCAGCCGGTCAGCTGCGAGGCGAGCCGCACGTTCTGGCCGCGCCGCCCGATGGCGAGCGACAGCTGCTCGTTCGGCACCACGACCTCGATGCGGCCGGATTCCTCATCCATGACCACCTTGGTGACCTCGGCCGGCGCCAGCGCATTCACCACGAAGGTGGCGTTCTCCGGCGACCAGGGAATGATGTCGATCTTCTCGCCCTGCAGCTCCTGCACCACCGCCTGCACGCGGCTGCCGCGCATGCCGACGCAGGCGCCCACGGGGTCGATCGAGGAGTCCTTGGAAACCACGGCGATCTTGGCGCGACTGCCGGGATCGCGCGCCACGGCCTTGATCTCGATGATGCCGTCGTAGATCTCCGGCACCTCCTGCTTGAACAGGAGCGCCATGAAGGTCGGATGCGTGCGCGACAGGAAGATCTGCGGGCCGCGCTGCTCGGCGCGCACGTCCATGATGTAGGCGCGCACGCGGTCGCCGGTGCGGAAGGTCTCGCGCGGCAGCGTCTCGTCGCGGCGCAGCATCGCCTCGGCGCGGCCCAGATCGACGGTGACGTTGCCGAACTCGACGCGCTTGACGATGCCGTTGACGATCTCGCCGGCGCGATCCTTGTATTCGTCGAACTGCCGGGAGCGCTCGGCTTCGCGCACCTTCTGCACGATCACCTGCTTGGCGGTCTGCGCGGCGATGCGGCCGAGATCGATCGGCGGCAGCTCCTCGGTGATGAAGTCGCCGACGCGCAGCTTCTCGTCGATCTTCTGCGCATCGCGCAGCGGGATCTGTGCCATCTCGTTCTCGACCTGCTCGGGCCCCATCACCACCTCGCGGTAGCGGGCGAGCTTGATCTCGCCGGTCTTGCGGTCGATCGCGGCGCGGATGTCGTGCTCGTGGCCGTACTTGGCGCGACCGGCCTTGCCGATCGCCTGCTCCATGGCCTCCAGCACCTCGTCGCGCTCGATGCCCTTGTCGCGTGCCACCGCGTCGGCGACCTGCAGCAGCTCGGTGCGAGCCAGGGTTTGGATTTCCATCGTCGTATCTTTCTTCAGCTCTTTTTCGTTGGCTCTTGCCATCAGTTCCTGCGGGGCCTTTCGGCCTCTGCCTCCGGAGCGCTTGCAGTCGGCCGCTTCAGGTAGTGCTGCACCAGGTCGTCGGTCAGCACCAGCTTGGCCTTGGCCAGGTCCTCCTGATCGACCAGGAGAGTCGCCTCCTCGGTCACCAGCCGCACGCGGCCGGCCTCCAGTCCTTCCAGCCGGCCGGTGAAGCGGCGCCGGCCGTCCACCGGACGCACCAGCTCCAGCTTCGCCTGGAAACCCTTCCAGCGCTCGAAGTCGGCCGGGCGCGTCAGCGGCCGGTCGATGCCGGGCGAGGAGACTTCCAGAACGTAGCCGCCGCTGATCGGATCCTCGACGTCGAGAATTGTCTCGATGGCGCGGCTGGCGGTGCTGCAGTCGTCGACGGTGAGCGGCGCCTCGTCCGCCCGCTCGATCATCACCTGCAGCTTGGCGCGCCGGTCACCGCTCAGGAGCACGCGCACGATGGCGAAGCCCAGCTCGCTCAAGGTCGGCCGGATCATCGCTTCGATCTCCGCCGCCTTCCCCTCGCTGGTGCGCGTGGGTCCTGAAACCTCGTGACCAAACGCTGCGTCGGTCAACCATTCCTCCGAAACGAAAAATGGCGGGCCCGTCGGACCCACCATCCAGACGTCGATCCAACCTTGCGATCGGACCCTATGGCGAGGCTGTATGTACGCTCGCGGCCTAGAAGATGCAAGGGCTTCCCCGCAATTGGGGGCGGAGTTGTCGCGGCGACAACTTCGGCCTTGGAGCAGCCCTCGCGAAGCCCCTAGAACAGCCTTATGGACAGTCTTCTCGCCAGGCTGCCGGCGCCGATCCGTCCCGCCATGGCCGGCCTTCCCGTCTCCGGCATCCACGAGGTCTTCAAGCTCGGTTATGGGCGTCCCGGGCTGATCCCGCTCTGGGTCGGCGAGGGCGACCGGCCGACGCCCGACTTCATCGGCGAAGCGGCGAGCGCGGCGCTCAAGGCGGGCAAGACCTTCTACAATCCCAAGCGCGGCATCCCGGAGCTGCGGGAGGCGCTGGCGCGCTACGAGAGCCGGCTGCACGGCCGCGCCGTCGGCCACGAACGCATCACGCTCACTTCATCGGGCATGAGCGCCTTCGTGCTCTTGATGCAGACGCTGATCGATGCGGGCGACGAAGTGATCGTCGTCTCGCCGCTCTGGCCGAACGCCGCCGCGGCGGTCACCGTCGCCTCTGGGCAGGTCGTGCCGGTCACACTCGATCCCCTGCCCCACGGCGGCTTCTCGCTCGATCTCGACAAGGTCGAGGCCGCGATCGGTCCGAGGACACGCGCGATCATCCTCGCCTCGCCCGGCAATCCGACCGGCTGGGTCGCCGACGCCGAGCTGCAGCGCGCGCTCCTCGCGCTCTGCAAGGCACGCGGTCTCTGGCTGATCGCCGACGAGGTCTACACCCGCTTCGACTACCGCCCCCCTGATCCAAGAAGGGGCGAAGGAAAGACGCCGTCCTTCCTCGACTTCGCGGCGGCCGACGACCCGCTGCTCGTGGTCAACTCCTTCTCCAAGGCCTGGGCGATGACCGGCTGGCGGCTCGGCTGGATCGTGCATCCCGCGGCACTCGGCGAGACCTTCGAGACGCTGCTCGAGTTCGCCACCTCCGGCGCGCCGCACTTCCTGCAGTACGGCTGCATCGCCGCGCTGGAAGAGGGCGAGGCCTTCGTCGCCGAGACCGTGGAGCGCTGCCGTCAGGGCGGCGAACTCGTCTACCAGGCGCTGGCCAGCCTGCCGCGCGTGCGCCTGGCGCGCCCGGAGGGGGCGTTCTACGCCTTCTTCGCCGTCGACGGCGTGACCGACAGCCTGGCCGCGGCCAAGGACCTGCTCATCCGCACGAACGTCGGCCTGGCGCCGGGCAGCGCCTTCGGCCCGGGCGGCGAGGGGCATCTCCGCCTCTGCTTCGCCGCCTCGCCCGACCGCCTGGCGGAGGCGATGGAGCGCCTGCGTCCGGCGCTGAGGTAACCCACGAAACACCCCTCACCCTGTCCCTCTCCCCGCAGGCGGGGAGAGGGACAGGGTGAGGGGCTTTGGTAGGTTCCTGCGAGGCACCTGTGCCGCCGCGACAGCTAGCGTCGCTGCCCGGACGCGCCCATGCTTTCCTCCATGACGCCCGCCTACTTCCAGCACCTTGCCCGCTACAACGCTTGGGCCAACCGGCGGCTCTATGCGGTCGCCGAGACCCTGACGACCGAGGCGCTGGCGCTGCCCCGGCCGGCCGCCTTCTTCCGCTCGATCATCGGCACGCTGAACCACCTGCTGGTCGGCGACCGCATCTGGATGCACCGCTTCGAGGACGGCGGCCCGACGCACAGCCGGCTCGACGACGAGCCCTTCCCGCGCCTCTGCGACCTCAAGGCGGCACGCGAAGTGGAGGACGAGCGCATCGTCGCCTACGCAAAGAACCTGACGGTCGAGCGCCTCGCGGCGCCTTTCTCCTACCGCTCGATCGGCGGCTTCCCGCAGCAACAGCCGCTCTGGCAGGCACTGGCGCATTTCTTCAATCACCAGACGCACCACCGCGGCCAGGCGCACGCGCTCCTGAAGGACGCCGGAAAGCAGCCCCCGCCGCTCGACCTGGTGCTGTTCCAGCGCGACGAGGCGAAGGCCGGTTGAATCCCGTTCGGTCCGCCGCCGGCCGCACCCTTGCCGGCCGGCCTCTGCTCGGCTGGGTCCTCGGGCTCTGCGTGCTCGCGATCTGGTCCGGCTGGGTGGTGATCTCGCGGCTCGGCGTCACCGGCCAGCTGACCGCATGGGACATCACGGCGCTGCGCTTCGCCGTCGCGGCCGTGGTGATCCTGCCCTGGGCGCTCAGCTGGGGTCTGGGCGGCCTCCGGCTCTGGCAGGCGCTGTGGCTGGCCGTCTCCACCGGCGCGCCTTATGCCGCCGCCTGCTTCCTCGGCTTCCACTTCGCGCCGGCGGCGCACGGCGCCGTTCTGATCAACGGCACCATCCCCCTCTTCACCCTGCTCCTGGGCTGGCTCCTGCTGCGGCACCGGCCGCAGCGCGGCCAATCGCTGGGCGTGCTGCTGGTGCTGGGCGGCTGCTTCGCGATCGGCGGCGACGGCCTGCTCTCGCCGGTGCCGGACCAGTGGAAGGGGCACCTGCTGTTCCTGCTCGCCGCGCTGCTGCTCTCCGGCTACATGATCGCCGCGCGGCGTTGGCACGTGACGCAGCGCCAGGCGCTCGCCGCCGTACCGCTCGGCAGCGCCCTCCTCTTCCTGCCGGTCTACCTGCTCTTCGACCTGCCGAGCAGCCTCAAGCATCGTCCGCTGGCCGACTGGCCCTGGGGCGAGGTGGCGCTGCAGGCGGGCTTCCAGGGCGTGATCGTCTCGCTGCTGGCGCTGGTGCTGTTCACCCGCGCCAACGCGCTCCTCGGCTCGACCGCGCTCGCCGCCTTCGTCGCCGCGGTGCCGGCGGTCTCGCTCTTGCTGGCGATCCCGGTGCTGGGCGAGGTGCCGAGCGCGCTCGCCGTCGCGGGCGTCGTGGTGGTGACGCTGGGCGTCGCTTGCATTCTCGGCCTGATCAGGCTGGCGCGGCCCGCAGCAGCAGCAGAGTGAAGCCGTTCAGCACCGCGTACAGCTGCGCGAAGTCCTGAGCGAAGCGCTCGGACGTCAGGCTGGGGTTCGCCTGCCGCAGCTCCGCCTCGATCGCGGCGATAGAGCGGCGCCCGTCGATGCGCTGCAGGATCGCGGGTGCCAGCGTCGGGAGGCCGCGGCTCAGCGACAGGCCGCCGACCTCGATGCGGATGATCAGGTCCTTGGCGACCGCGCGCGCCAGCGCCGGGCCGGAGTCCTTGGTCGTCACCGGCACGGACGCGGGCGACGGTTCGGCAACGGTGCCCGATGCCAGCCGGCTGGCGTAG
>DATEDK010000007.1:0-12814 GCA_035281685.1 Kiloniellales bacterium
CGGCAGCACCACCAGTGGCTGGCTCACCGCCTCGGTGAAACGCAGACCCTTCTGCGCCAGCAGGGCGCGCACGGCATCGGGGGCGAAGCGGAAGCGATAGGTGGCGGCATACTTCTTCGATGTCGGCGTCTCGCTCTCGACCTCATGGCTGGCGATCAGGGGCTCGATTTCGGGCGCGGTCAGCGCCGGCGCGCCGACCATGTCCTCCGGCAGGACCAGCCGCTCGAGGAGGCGCTGCCAGGCCAGGACCTGGGCGGCGGCCAGGGCGGCCGCCCGCGTCGCCTGCCCGTCGGTTCCCTCCGCCTCGGCCGCCACGCCGCCGACGACGAAAGGCTCGATGGCTCTGGCCGCGGCCAAGGGAAGCATGGCACTTATGGCGAGCGTCGCCACCAGGACGACCCGCCGCAGCCGCCGAACGTTCACCGAGGAAAGCGTCAAAACCGGCCTCCGGCCGCAGAACCCTGGCCCGCCCGGGCCCCCATCCGCCAACCCTGGATACCTCATGTCATCGGACCACGCCAACCGACGCCCGCCGCCGAACAACCTCACCTACAAGGCTGCCGGCGTCGACATCGAGGCCGGCGAGGCGCTGGTCGAGGCGATCAAGCCGCTGGCCGCCTCCACCGACCGGCCCGGCATCATGGGCGGCTTGGGCGGCTTCGGCGCGCTCTTCGACCTCAAGGCGGCGGGCTTCAAGGACCCCATCCTGGTGTCCGGCACCGATGGGGTCGGCACCAAGCTGAAGGTCGCCATCGAGAGCGGCCGGCACGACGGCGTCGGCATCGACCTCGTCGCCATGTGCGTGAACGATCTGGTCGTACAGGGCGCCACGCCGCTGTTCTTCCTCGACTACTATGCGATGGGACGGTTGTCGGTGGATGTCGGGCGCAGCATCGTCGCCTCGATCGCCGAGGGCTGCCGCCAGGCCGGTTGCGCGCTGGTCGGCGGCGAGACCGCGGAGATGCCGGGCCTCTACGCCGAAGGCGACTACGACCTTGCTGGCTTCGCCGTGGGCGCGGTCGAGCGCGACCTGGTGCTGCCCCGCCGCGACGTCACGGCGGGCGACCAACTGATCGCCCTGCCCTCCACGGGGCTGCACTCCAACGGCTTCTCGCTGGTCCGACGGGTCGTGGCGGTGAACCGCCTGGCCTGGTCGAGCGAGGCGCCCTTCGCGCCCGGCAAGACCCTGGCCGAGGCGGTGCTGGTGCCGACCCGCATCTATGTGAAGCCGCTGCTGCCACTGGTCGCCGAACGCCGGCTGAAGGCGCTGGCGCACATCACCGGCGGCGGGCTGCCCGGCAACCTGCCGCGCGTGCTGCCGGACGACCTGCTGGCCGAGATCAGGTTCGAGCAGGGGTTCAGGCCGCCGCCGGTCTTCGGCTGGCTGCTGCGCCAGGGCGGGGTGGCCGAGCGCGAGATGCTGCGCACCTTCAACTGCGGCCTGGGCATGATCCTGGTGGTGGCCGAGGCCGAGGCCGACGGCGTCATGGCCACCCTGCGGCAGGCCGGGCTGGGACCCCTGCCCTGCGGCCGCATGGTCGAGCGCAAGGGTGCGCGCGAGCCGATCCGGCTGGCGCCGGGAAGCCTGCTGTGGGGCGGGTAAAGACCGCCGTCCTGATCTCCGGGCGGGGCAGCAACCTCGGTGCGCTGCTGGCCGCCGCGAAGGCACCAGACTATCCGGCCGAGATCTCGCTGGTCGTGAGCAACCGCGCGGAGGCCGCGGGCCTCGACCTTGCCGCCATGGCCGGCGTCCCCACCCGCGTCCTGGGCAGCATGAGAGAGCTCGAGGACGTGCTGGCGACGGCAGGAGTGCGCCTGACCTGCCTCGCCGGCTTCATGCGGCTGATCCCGGCCGCGCTGGCAGAGCGCTGGCGCGGGCGGATGCTGAACATCCACCCCTCGCTGCTGCCGGCCTTTCCCGGCCTCGACACGCACGCCCGGGCGCTGGCTGCCGGCGTGAGGCTCAGCGGCTGCAGCGTCCACTTCGTCAGCGCGGAGGTCGATGCCGGGCCGATCATCGGCCAGGCTGCCGTGCCCGTCCTGCCCGAAGACACGGCCGAGACCCTGGCCGCGCGCGTGCTGGCCGCCGAGCACCGGCTCTATCCGCGCTGCCTGGCGCTGGTGGCCGCAGGGCGGGTGCGCTGGGAAGCCGCAGGGCTGGTCTGGCAGGCGGAGCCGGCCCGCGGCCAGCTCCTCAACCCGGCCTGAGGCTCGCGGCCTTGTCGAGGCCGCCGCCGATCCCGTAAAGAAGGGCCCGCGAAAAGCCGAGAGGTCGATACGCGAGGGGAGCCATGGCCACCGAGAACCAGTTCCTGCGGGAGCACCAGCAGACCTACAAGTCCTTCATCCGCTGGTCGGCGATCTTCGGCGCGCACATCCTCGTCATCCTGGCGCTGCTCGCCATCTTCCGCACCTAGGCTCGGCGCGGCTCGCGCCCGCCGATGCTGGCCGCCCGGTCCCTGCTGCTGGGGCTCGCGCTGGCCTTTGCCGCAGCCCAGGCCACGGCGCAGGACCAGGAGCTGCCGCGCCTGGCCGGGCACGTCGTCGACGAAGCCGAGGTGCTCTCGCCGGACACCGAAGCGCGGCTGATCGACCTGCTCTCCGCACACGAGACGGCGACCGGCAACCAGGTGGTGCTGGTCACGCTGAGCTCGCTGCGCGGGCATGACATCTCCGACTTCGCGCAGCGCCTCTGCCGCTACTGGCAGGGCGAGAACCCCGACGACCACTGCGGCGTGCTGCTGGTCGTGGTGCCGAGCGAGCGGGCGGTCAGGATCGAGGTGGCCGACCCGCTCGCAGCCGCCCTGCCGGAAGAGACGCGACGCACCATCGTGCGGCGCGAGGTCCTGCCCTTCCTCGATGGCGAGGTCGCGACCGGCATCGAGCAGGGCCTGCGCGGCATCCTGGCCGCGCTGGCGGGCGGCTACATCCCGCCGCCGGAGCACACGCCCGGCGCGCTCACGCGCACGCTGGGCATCGCCGTCAGCTTCACGGTGGCCGGCATCTACCTCGCAACGCTGGTCTACGCTCTGCTCCATCGGCGCCGGCAGAACATGGCGGAACGACTGGCGCGCTACGCCAGCGACGGCGCCGTCGAAGGCGCCTCGGGGCGCTGGTAGCCATGCAGATCGACAGCGCGCTGCACGATCGACTGCTGCGCCGCGCCCGCGAGGCCTCGCGACGGACGCGCGCCGAGGTGGTCGTCGTGATCGCGAACCGCGCGGTCGCCGCCGGCCCCGAGGTTCTCCTCTCGGGCGGGCTGCTGGCGCTGGCGCTGCCGGGCCTGCTCTGGGCCTCGGGAGCGCTGACCGACTTTCCCCGCCTCTACCTGGTGCAGGCAACGATCCTGCTGCTGACGCTGCTGGTCTTTGTCTGGCCGCCGGCGGTGCGCCTGATGGTGTCGCCGGCGAAGCGCGCGCGGGCCGCCGCCCGCCTGGCGCGCGAGGCCTTCTGGCGCATCGGGCTGCAGCGCAGCGGCTGGCGCGGCAGCGTGATGGTCTTCGTGACCCTGGCCGAGCGGCGGGTCGAGGTGCTGGCCGACGAGGCAGCGCAGCTCGCCCTGCCGGACGATTCCTACGCCCGCGCGGTCGAACTCTTCGTGACGGAAGTGCGCGCCAACGGCCTCGAGTCCGCCTTCGCGGTGACGCTCAACTTCCTCGCCGATCGCCTGGAGCGCGCCCTGCCGCGCCTGCCGAGCGACGAGAACGGAACGCGGCAACCGCTCTTGTTGCTGTAGTGGGTATCCCCTCTCCCGCGCGAAGCGCGGGGGAGGGTCAGGGAGGGGGTACCGACAATTGAGCTGCTTCGTCTAGACCCCCTCCCCAGCCCTCCCCCAGCTTCGCTGGTGGAGGGAGTCCTTCACCCGACGACATCTACGTCGGCGAACCAGTAGGCGATCTCCTGCGCGGCCGTCTCCGGGCCGTCGGAGCCGTGCACCGAGTTCTCGCCGATCGAGCGGGCGAAGTCGGCGCGGATCGTGCCCGGCGCCGCCTTCTTCGGGTCGGTGGCGCCCATGACCTCGCGGTTCTTCGCGATGGCGTCCTCGCCCTCCAGCACCTGGATCACCGTCGGGCCCGAGCTCATGAACTGGCAGAGCTCGTCGAAGAAGGGGCGGCCGCGGTGCACGGCATAGAAGCCCTCGGCCTGCTGCAGGCTCATGCGCACGCGGCGCTGCGCGACGATGCGCAGGCCCGCCGACTCCAGGCGGGCGTTGATCTGGCCCGTCAGGTTCCGCTCGGTTGCGTCCGGCTTGATCATCGAAAAAGTGCGCTGGATGGCCATCAAGGGGCTCCGTCTTTGAGGCGCGGCTCTATACACGCGGCTTCGCAGCGCAGCAAGCGCAGGACAGAGCAGCCCGGACGGCCGATGCATGGCGCCGCAGGCGGCCGCGTGCTATGCCCGCCGCCCGCCATGCTGCAGTTGACCGACCTCACGCTCCGGATCGCCGGACGACCCCTGCTGGAGCGCGCCTCGACGCGCATCGGCGCGGGCGAACGCGTCGGCCTGGTCGGTCCGAACGGCGCGGGCAAGACGACGCTGTTGCGCCTGATCGCCGGCGAATTCGGTCCGGACGAGGGCGAGGTTGCCGTCCCGGCGCGCTGGCGCATCGGCCGCGTGAAGCAGGAGGCGCCGTCGGGCCCGCAGCCGCTGCTCGAGGTCGTGCTCGCCGCCGATGCCGAGCGCAGCCAGCTGCTGGCCGAAGCGGAAACGACGCACGACGCGCACCGCCTGGCCGAGATCCACGAGCGGCTGGACGACATCGGCGCCGCCGCGGCGCCGGCACGCGCGGCGCGCATCCTGGCCGGCCTCGGCTTCCCGGCCGACCGTCAGCTCCGCCCGGCTTCCGAGCTTTCCGGGGGATGGCGGATGCGCGTGGCCTTGGCCGGCCTGCTCTTCGCGCAGCCGGACCTGCTGCTGCTGGACGAGCCGACCAACCACCTCGACCTCGAGGCGACGCTGTGGCTCGAGGACTACCTGCGCAGCTATCCGGGCACGCTGCTGATCGTCAGCCACGACCGCTCGCTGCTGAACGGCGTGGCGCAGCGCATCCTGCACATCGAAGCGCGCAAGCTCGTGTCCTACAACGGCAACTACGACACCTTCGAGCGCACGCGCAGCGAACGTCAGGCGCGCCAGGCCGCCCTGCGCGAACGGCAGATCGCCGAGCGCAAGCACATCCAGTCGTTCATCGACCGCTTCCGCTACAAGGCCTCCAAGGCACGTCAGGCGCAGTCGCGCATCAAGGCGCTGGCGCGCATGGAGCCGATCGCGGCGGTGATCGAGGATCACCAGACCCGCTTCTCGTTCCCGGAGGTCGACGAGCTGAGCCCTCCGCTGCTGGCGCTCGACCGGCTCGCGGTCGGCTACCAGCCGGGCAAGCCGGTGCTGCGCAATCTCTCGCTCAGGCTCGATCCCGACGACCGCATCGCGCTCCTGGGCGCCAACGGCAACGGCAAGTCGACCTTCCTCAAGCTGCTGGCCGGCCGTCTGAAGCCGGAGGCCGGAGAGCAGATCCGCCATCCGCGGCTCAAGGTCGGCTACTTCGCGCAGGACCAGGCGGAGGAGCTCGATCTCGAGGCGACGCCGTTGCAGCACCTTGAGCGCGCCATGCCGAAGGCACTGGTCGGCCGGCACCGCTCGCACCTCGCGCGCTTCGGCCTCAGCGTCGAGAAGGCGTCGACCGAAGTGAAGAAGCTCTCCGGCGGCGAGAAGGCGCGCCTGCTCTTCGCGCTGGTCACGCTGGAGGAGCCGCAGATCCTGCTGCTCGACGAGCCCACCAACCACCTCGACATCGACGCGCGCCAGGCGCTGGTGCAGGCGCTGGCCGACTTCGCGGGCGCGGTCATCCTGGTGAGCCACGACCCGCACCTCGTCGAGCTGATCGCCGACCGCCTCTGGCTCGTCGCCGAGAACACGGTGACGCCCTACGAGGGCGATCTCGCTGACTACCGCGCGCTGGTGCTTTCGGCCGGGCGCGGACAGCTGGCGAGCGATCGCGCGCCGAGGCCCGTGGACCGCCGCGCCGAGCGCAAGGCGCAGTCCGCGGCCAACCGCGCCGAGGAGGGCAAGCTCCGCCGCGCCGCCGAAACCGCGGAGCAGCGGCTGGCGAAGCTGACCGCCGCCAAGGAGATCCTGGAGCGGCGGCTGGCCGATCCCGCGCTCTACCAGGGACAGTCGCGCGAACTGCGAGAGCTGCAGCAGAAGCTCAAGGAGATCTCCGGCGCTCTCGACCAGGCCGAGGAGCAGTGGCTGGCGGCGCAGAGTGCGCTCGAAGCGATGGCGGGTGGAGGCTAGGCCCGTGCGCTGCGCCTGGCTGGCGACTGCCGCCCTGGTCCTCACCCTGCCGGCGCTGGCCGCCGATGAAGAAGCCGGGGAGGAATGGCTTGGCGTGGCGTCGGGCGGTCTTGCCATCGAGGAGGTCCCGGGGCTGGAGCTCGCTTCGATCGCGGTCCGGCTCTCGCCCGAGCGCATCGAGGCAAGCTACGCCCTGATCAACACCGGCGAGACGGCGAGCTTCGTCGAGGTCGGCTTCCCCATCCCCAGCGTCGAGCATCCGCCGACCGATACCGACGGCCTGGCGCATGCCTTCAGCGACGCCACGCTGCAGCAGGACGGCGCGCCGCTCGAGCTGCACGAGGTGCGCATTCGCGTCTTCATGCAGGGGACCGACGTGACCGACGTGCTGGCCTCCGCCGGGCTCGACCTCAAGCCGCTCGCCGGCGGCGATCCGGCCGAGCAGCCGCGCGAGCGGCGCCGCGCCATGGAGCAGGTGCTGATCGACGCCGGCATCCCGGTGGACCCGGCGGGCTGGAGTCTCGCCGTCGAGCCGGTCTGGCGCGTCGAGATCGCCGAGCGTGCGACCACCACGCTGACGCTCGGCTACACGCCCTTCCCCGGCCACAGCGTCGACCAGCTCCCGGGCGACGAGAAGCTGGAAGATCTGGCGCATCTCTCCGCCTACTGCGCCAGCGAGCAGAATGGCCTGCTTTCCTGGGTGCTGGAACGCTGGGAGGAGCGCTCCGAGGCCAAGCGCAAGGAGCTGATCGCCAAAGGCGAGAGCCAGGAAGCGGCCGCGCTCGACGCTTACGCGGACATCGACCTGATCGATCTCTCCTACCGTTGGCAGAACGGCCTCTGGCCCGCCGTCTACCCGACGGTCACGCTGATCATCGATCCGGGGCAGGGTCGTGCCGCCTTCTGCACGCCGCCGGTCGGCGATGCGGCGCCGGAGCCCGCGACGCTCGACGCAAGCGGCACCTACACGGTCGAACTCGAGGACCTGCCGGCCGCGGGCCAGCTCGACGTGATGTTCCTGCGCTGAGCCTGGAGAGTTGAGCCGATGAGCGTTGCCGCCCTCCCCGTCCCCGCCTCCAGCGCCCGCCGCGGCATCGCCTTCATGGCGATCGCGGTGATGGTCTTCTCGTTCATGGACGCGGTCATCAAGTGGCTGGGCGAGGCCGGCTACCCGACCATGCAGCTGGTCTTCTTCCGCTCGTTCTTCGCCTTCCTGCCGCTGTCGCTGATCATCTTCCGCGGTTCCTGGCGCTCGGCCCTGGCGATCAACGACTGGAAGGGCCATGCGGTCCGCTGCTTCTCCGGCGGCATCTCGATGGCCGGCTTCTTCTATGCCTTCAAGGTGATGCCGCTGGCCGACGTCATCGCCATCGGCTTCGCCGCGCCGGTCTTCATCACCGCACTTTCCATTCCGCTCCTGGGCGAGCACGTCGGCATCCGGCGCTGGACCGCCTGCCTCATCGGCTTCGCCGGCGTGCTGGTGATCCTGCGGCCCGGCCCCGGCCTCCTGGAGAGCGGTGCGCTGGTCGCGCTGGGCGCCACCTTCTTCTACGCCGTGGCGGCGATCTCGGTGCGCAAGCTGTCGCGCACCGAAACCAACGCCTCGATCATCTTCAGCTTCACGCTGACCTGCACGATCGCCTCGGCCGGCTTCCTGCCGTTCCAGTGGGTAGCGCCGGCGAGCCTCTTCGACCTCGCGCTCTTGATCTCGCTCGGCCTGCTGGGCGGCACGGCGCAGCTCTTCATGACGGAGGCCTTCCGCGCCACCGCCATCTCGATCGTGATGCCCTTCGAGTACACCGCCATCCTCTGGACCGTCAGTCTGCAGTTCCTGATCTGGCACGCGGTTCCCGGCCTCAATCTCTGGCTGGGCGCGCCGCTGGTCATCGCCAGCGGCATCTACATCGTCTGGCGCGAGGCGGCGCTGCGGAGCCGCAAGAGCTAGGCCGCAGGCAAGAGACCGGAGCGGCGGGCTTCCTGGCGCAGCCAGTCGGCGAAGAGCCCGGCCTCGGGCTTGCGGCGCTGCTGCTCCAGGGGGCGCAGCAGGTAGTGCGACATGCGGGGCGGGCGCGACACCCCCAGCACGTCGGCGAGGCGTCCCCTCTCGATGTAGGGCTGCGCGAAGGAGCGCAGGATCAGGGCGTAGCCGAGGCCCGCGCTCGCCAGCTCCAGCGCCATCACCGAGGAATCGACGCGGATGATCTGTCGCCGTCGGGGCGGCGGCAGCCCGGCCGCCTTGAAGGTGCGCGCCCAGGCGTCGTCGACCTCCATGATCTCGATCAGGGTCTCACCGGCGAGGTCGGCCAGCGTCAGGCGTCCGGCCTTGCGCCGGCCGAGCGGCTGGCCGACGGTGATTACCGGATCGTTCTCGATGCGCTCGGCGCTGAAACCGGGCCACTCGCCGTTGCCGACACGGACCTCGATGTCGACCCGCTCGGCCGGGATCGCGAAATTGAAGATCGCCGAGTAGAGCCGGATGGCGATGCCCGGATAGGCGGTGCAGAAGCTCTTCAGCCGCGGCGCCAGCCAGAGCGCGCCGAAGGAGATCGGCGTGCGCACCGCGAGCGAGGCCTCCGTGCTGGCCCCGAAGAGGCCCATGGTCGAGGTGGCGATCTCGTCGAAAGCCTTCTGCACGGACGGCAGATAGGCCTTGCCCATGTCGGTCAGCTTGACGCCGTGCGGCAGCCGCTCGAACAGAGGGAAACCCAGGTGCTGCTCTAGCGAGCGGACCTGGTAGCTGACCGCGGCCTGAGTGAGCCCGAGGGCCTGCGCCGCTCCGGTGAAGCTGCCGATGCGCGCGGTCGCCTCGAAGCCGCGCAGCCAGTTCAACGGCGGCAGCGAGAGGTCGCGGCCCTGCGGCTCGCCAAGGGCCGCCGGCACCCGTTCATCCTTCGCTTTCCTCGGCATGGACTATCCATTAAAGAACCAGGGTCTCACGGCCTAAAGCCTTCGTTTGAGTTTATAGGCTTCGACGCGGAGGATGAAGCCCTCGGAAGATCCCGAGCCCAGCGACACGAGGCCATGCCCGATGAACACCGACCACGTCCCCGAGCTGCGCGAGAAGGGCTACGCCGTCATTCGCGGCTTCCTCGACAAGGAGGAGATCGCGGACGTCCGCCGCGAGGTCGACAAGGTCTACGCCGAGGGCATGAAGCACCATAAGAGCTACCGCGATCACAACCTGCTCTTCGAGGTGCTGGACGATCCGCAGGCCAAGCAGCGTCTGGTGCTGCAGGCCTACTGGTTCGCCTGGATCAACCAGAAGCTGGAGGCGATGCGGCGCAGCCGGAAGTACTTCGAGGTGCTGGCGCCGCTGCTCGGCCCCGACATCAAGCAGATGGTGAACCAGATCCACTGGAAACACCCGGGCGCGAAGTACACCTACTACCGCTACCACCAGGACATCCGTTTCCGGGCGCGCAAGGACCTGCTGACCAACTTCGACCGCTTCTATGTGACCACCGGTCTCTCGGTCAGCCGTCAGGGCGCCCACAACGGCGGCCTGCAGGTCTTCCCCTACTCCCACAAGAAGGGCTACCTCGGCCTCTCCGACGAGTACGCCCACGTGATGATCGGCAACCCGGCGCAGGACGACGAGCTGCGCTCCAAGGGCCTCGATCCGAAGGACGTGGTGCAGCTCGAGCTGGAGCCCGGCGACCTCGCGATCTGGACGCTGCTGACGGTGCACGGCTCGCGGCCCAACACCGGCACCGAAGAACGCATCCTCATGCTGAACAGCTACATGCGCGCCGAGGATTCGCCCGAGCGCGGCGAGTGGGCCTTCCGCGACGGCCGCTCGATCCCGCTCGGCCCCGTGCCGGAGATCTGCAAGTACGAGGAGCTGCGCACCAACCCGGGGCCGTTCTACGTCGAGGAAGACTGGACCAAGCTCGAGAAGCCCGCGCCGGACGCCAAGGTCGCGGCGATGTAGCTCTGATCCCTCCACCAGCGAAGCTGGGGGAGGGCTGGGGAGGGGGGCGCGACGAAGCAGCTCCAAAGGTCGACACCCCCTCCCTAACCCTCCCCCACGCTGCGCGTGGTGGAGGGGATCAACTCGCCTTCCTTCGTTCCAGCAGCTGGTCCAGCCACCCTGCCCGCATCTCCGGCACCGAGGACAGCAGGAGCTCGGTATAGGGATGGTGCGGCGGAGCCAGCACCTCGCTCTTCGGGCCCTGCTCGACGATGCGGCCCTGGTGCATCACGACGATCCAGTCGGCGATCGCCTTCACCGTGGCGAGGTCGTGCGTGATGTAGAGGTAGGAAACCTTCAGCTCCCGCTGCAGCCTGAGCAGCAGCTTCAGGACGCCCTCCGCCACCAGCTGGTCGAGCGCCGAGGTCACCTCGTCGCAGAGGATCAGTTCCGGCTCGATCGCCAGCGCGCGAGCGATGCTGACGCGCTGCTTCTGCCCGCCGGAGAGCTCGCCGGGCAAGCGGTCGAGCAGGGCGGCGGGCAGCTCGACCATCTCCATGAGCTCGCGCACGCGCCGCTCGTTGGCAGCACCTGTCAGGCCCAGGTGCCTGCGCAGCGGCCGCGCCAGCATCGCGCGGATGCGGCGGCGCGGATTCAGGGCCGTATCCGGCATCTGGTAGATCATCTGAATGCGTCGCAGCAGGCCCGCGTCCCGACCCTCCAGCCGCGGTGGCAGAGCCTCGCCGTCGAACAGAACTTCGCCGCGGCGCGGCGCCAGGAGGCCGACGATGGTGCGGGCCAGCGTCGACTTGCCGGAGCCGGACTCGCCCACCAGGGCAACGGTGCGGCCGCGCGGCACCGCGAGCGAGACGCCGTGCAGCACCGGCGGGCCGCCGCGGTAACCGACCTCGAGGTCGCGCACCTCCAAGAGGCGACCGCCGCCCGGAGCCTCGGCCTTGTTCAGCGAGCGCACGGCCCAAAGGCTGCGGGTATAGGCCTCGCGCGGCGTCGCCAGCATGCCGCGGGTCGGAGCTTCCTCCACCAGCTTGCCGTGGCGCAGCACCATGATGCGGTCGGCCATCTGCGCTACCACGGCAAGGTCGTGGGTGATGTAGATCGCCGCCGTGCCCGACTGGCGCACCAGATCCTTGATCGCTGCCAGCACTTCGATCTGGGTGGTAACGTCGAGCGCCGTCGTCGGCTCGTCGAAGACGATGAGGTCGGGACCGCAGGACATCGCCATCGCGGTCATCACACGCTGCAGCTGCCCACCCGACACCTGATGCGGGAAGCGCCGGCCGATGGTTTCCGGATGCGGCAGGTGCAGGCGGCGGAACAGGTCCTTGCCGCGCTTCACCGCCTCGGCTGCCTGCATGACGCGATGGCGCACGCCGACCTCGGCTACCTGGCGCTCCAGGCGCTGCGCCGGGTTGAAGGCGGCCGCCGCCGACTGCGGCACATAAGCGATGCGCACGCCCCAGAGCTTGCGCTTCACCGGCTCCGGCAGGGTCGTCAGGTCCCGGCCGTCGAAGTGCACCGAGCCGGCGACGATGCGGCACCCGGCGCGCGCGAAGCCCATCGCGGCCAGGCCGAGGGTCGACTTGCCCGCGCCGGACTCGCCGATCAGGCCCAGCACCTCGCCGCGCTTCAGCGTCAGGTCGATGTTGCGGACGATCTCGACCGGCCGGCCGTCGCCGTCGCCGGTCACGCTGAGACCGCGGATCTCGAGCAGCGGCTGGGTCATTCCTTGAGCCCGCTCGCCCGGTGCAGCAGCCAGTCGACGACGAAGTTCACCGCCACGGTCAGCAGCGCGATCGCGCCCGCCGGCAGCAGCGGCGTCGGATCGCCGTAGGTGATCAGCGTCGCGTTCTCGCGCACCATCGAGCCCCAGTCGGCGGTCGGCGGCTGCAGGCCGAGGCCGAGGAAAGCGAGCGCGGAGATCGCCAGGAACACGAAGCAGAAGCGCATGCCGAACTCGGCGACCAGCGGTGCCACGATGTTCGGCAGCACCTCGCGGGTCATCACCCAGATGAGCCGCTCGCCCTGCAGGCGCGCCGCCTCGACGAATTCCAGCACGGCCACCGCCTTGCCGGTGGCCCGCGCCAGGCGGAAGACGCGCGTGGCGTCGAGCGCCGCGATGATCAGGATCAGGTTCAGGACCGAGGAACCGAAGATGGTTAGCAGCACCAGGGTGAAAATCAGGTGCGGGATCGCCATCAGGAGGTCGACGATCCGCGAGAGCAGCTGGTCGAGCCAGCCGCCGACCACGGCCGCCAGCAGGCCCAGCAGGCCGCCTACTGTGAACGCCAGTGCGGTGGTGGCGAGCGCGATGCCCACGGTGTTGCGCGCGCCGTAGATCATGCGCGAGAGCATGTCGCGGCCGAGGTGATCGGTGCCGAGCAGGAAGCTGTCGCCCCAGAGCTCGTACTGCGGCCCCACCACCTCGGCTTCGCCGAAGGGGGCCAAGAGCGGCGCGAAGATCGCCGCAATCGCGTAGAGCAGGATGACCAGGATCCCGAACTTCGCGGTCAGAGGCGCCTTCGCCAGGGCGCGCCAGACGCGGCGGCGCCCGGTGGGCGGCGGCACGAGGGTGAGCGCGGGGTCGGTCCA
>DATEDK010000008.1:0-6324 GCA_035281685.1 Kiloniellales bacterium
TCCACTTGGCGAGCTGGGTGACCGGCACGACGACAGCCTTCTCGCCCAGGTACTCGCGCAGGCCGGAGACCAGAAGCTCACGCGACAGGATCAGGATGACGGCGACGACCTCGAGTCCGCGCAACTGGCCGACGGCGGCCAGCATCACCAGCACCGCCGCTACCAGCAGCTTGTCGGCGATGGGATCGAGGAAGCGGCCGAGCGGCGAAACCAGCCCCTGCCGGCGCGCCAGCTTGCCGTCGAGCCAATCGGTGAGGCTGGCGATGGCGAAAAGCACCAGCGTCAGCCAGCGTGCCCAATCCTGCCAGAAGAACAGCAACGCCACGATCGGCACGATCAGCACGATGCGCAGCAGCGTCAGCAGGTTCGGGAGCGCGGTCAGCTCCCGCATGGTGCGCTCACCTACTTGGGCCTAACCGAGTCGATGACGTTGTCGAAGTCCGTCAGGTTGTAGACCCCCGGGCCCAGGACGACGCACTGCCCCTTGAAGTCGTTCTTGCGGCAGAACTCCCAGTTGCCCTGGAAGATGGCGATCGAGGAGATGGCGCTGTTGAAGCCGGGGAAGTCGGCGAGCTTCCTCACTTCTGCCGTCACCCGCAGCGACTTGCCGGCGCCGTCCTTGTCGAGGAACAGCAGCGCCGCACCCTGCTTGCCGGTCGACGGGCGCAGCGAACTCACCAGGTTGTTCAGGTTGGCGTCGAGATTGTGCAGGCCCTGGGTGAGGGTCACGCACTTACCCTTGTAGTTGTTGTCGGCGCAGAGCTCCCACGATCCGGCGACGATGAAGACCGAGCTGATCCGGTCGTTGAAGTTGGTGCCGGAGAGGCTCGGCGTCGCCGCCTGGAATGTCGCGTGGTTGCCGCCGGCGTTGGCGGCGTCGTAGACGATGATGGTGGACGAGGTCTCGGCGGCCTTCGCCGGCGGCGTGGTTGCCAGCAGGGCGACGGCGAACAGAACAGCAGATAGGGCGCCGGCGAGCACGCCGGCCCAGCGGGTCCTCAGGCTCATCGGAACTCCCTTCCCCCGGTTTTCCTGAACCTGGGGAGCACTATAGCAGGGTCCGGGCGCTTAGCCGCTGTGGAAATGGTCGTGAATTCGGCGTGCCACCGTTTCCGAGATGCCCGGTACCGCCTGCAGGTCCGTCAGCCCGGCGCGCGCCACGGCCTGAGCCGAGCCGAAGTGCAGCAGCAGCGCCTTCTTGCGCTTGGCGCCGATGCCGGGCACGGCATCGAGGGCGGACACCAGCCGCGCCTTGGTGCGGCCGCGCCGGTGCGTCCCGATGGCGAAGCGATGCGCCTCGTCGCGCAGCCGCTGCAGGAAGTAGAGCAGGGGGTCGCGCGGCTCGAGCAGGAAGTGCTCCTTGCCCGGCAGCGTGATCCGTTCGCGCCCGGCGTCGCGGTCGGGCCCCTTGGCGATGGCGGCAACGCAGAGCTCATGCAGGCCAAGGTCCGCGAGCACCGCCTGGGCTGCCGTCAGCTGGCCCTTGCCGCCGTCCAGCAGCACGAGGTCCGGCCAGCCGGGCCCGGACTTTTCCGGGTCTTCCTTCAGTTGGCGCTGGAAGCGGCGGCTCAGCACCTCGCGCATCATGCCGTAGTCGTCGCCGGCCTCGGCCTCGCGGATGGAGAACTGCCGGTAGCCCGACTTCACGAAGCCCTCCGGGCCGGCGACGATCATTGCGCCATAGGGGTTGCCGCCCTGGATGTGGCTGTTGTCGTAGACTTCGATCCGCTCCGGCGGGCTCTCCAACCCGAAGCGCTCGGCCAGCGCCTTCAGGAGCCGGCGCTGCGTGGAGGTCTCCGCCAGGCGGCGGCCCAGGGCCTCGCGCGCGTTCTGCACCGCCTGGTCCATCAGCTTGCGCTTCTCGCCGCGCTGCGGTGTGGCGATCTCCACGCGCCGGCCGGCGCGCTGGGAGAAGGCCTCTTCCAGCAGGGGCTGCTGCGCCGGCTGGTGACTGGTCAGCACCAGCGGTGGCGGCAGGCGGTCGTCGTAGAACTGTGCCAGGAAAGAACCGAGCACGCTCGCCACTTCCAGGCTGCGGTCGTGGCTCGGGAAGTAGGCGCGATTGCCGTAGTTCCGGCCGGTCCGGTAGATGAAGACCTGCACGCAGACCTGGCCGCCCTCGCTGGCAGCAGCGAAGACGTCGGCATCGTCCAGTCCCTCGGGGTTGATGTCCTGGTGCGACTGGATGTGCGCCAAGGCCTTCAACCGGTCGCGCAGCACGGCGGCCTGCTCGAAGTCGAGCGCCTGGGCCGCCGCCTCCATCGACTGGGCAAGGCGCTGCCTCAACCCGCTGTCGCGGCCGGAGAGAAAGGCCTTGGCTTCGCTCACCAGCCGCTCGTAGCCCTCGGCATCGACCTTGCCGACGCAGGGCGCCGAGCAGCGTTTGATCTGGTAGAGCAGGCAGGGCCGCGTGCGCCCGGCGTAGACGGCGTCGGTGCAGGAGCGCAAAAGAAAGGCCTTCTCGAGGGCCGTGATGGTGCGCGCCACCGACCCCGCCGAGGCGAAGGGGCCGTAGTAGTCGCCAGGGGTGGAGTGAGCGCCGCGGTGCTTGACGATGCGCACGATCGGGTGCTCGCGCGACAGCAGGATGTAGGGGAAGGACTTGTCGTCCCGCAGCAGCACGTTGTAGCGCGGCAGGTGGCGCTTGATCAGGTTGCTCTCGAGCAGCAGAGCCTCGACCTCGCTGCCCGTGCCGGTCACCTCGAGGTTGCGCGTCTCGGAGACCATGCGCTGCAGCCGGATCGGCAGGCGCGCCAGCTGGGTGTAGGTGTTCACGCGCCGCTTCAGGTGACGCGCCTTGCCGACGTAGAGCGTCTCGCCGCGGCCGCCGACCATGCGGTAGACGCCGGGCGTGTCCGGCAGACCGCGCAGCGCCGCACGCAGCACGGCGGTGCCGGCGAGCTCGGTCTTCGCCGCCTCGCCCTCTTCCGCTGCATAGTCGGAGGCTTCCTCCGCCAGCCCCGGCAGATCCTCCGGCGGGCGCACGAGTCCGGCGTCGGACACGGCACGCTTGCCGCCCTGCGTCGGATCCTTGCTCCTGCGTCTGCCTTTCAGCGCCATCGCCATAGGCTCATTTCGCGTCGCGAGCCTCTCCTGGAGGCAAGAAAGCTTGTCAAGCCATGCGCAAAGCGCGCACCAGTGCGGGCTTCCTGAGCTATCCACGGATTCTGTGGATAAGCCTGTGGCTAGGTCCCGCCCCGCACCAGCCTGCTGGCGTCAACACAAGGCTTTCATCGGCCTGCCTAAAAAAAGGGCACTTCCGTTAAGTCTTTGAAATAACTTATTTTACAGTGAGCTATGGGTAACAGAATTATGACCATCAGGCGATAGGCAGGAATCTTGGGGGCGCACCTGGAACCAACTCCCGGCTGTTGAAAACTCTGCTTCAGGACGCCCGGGAAACCATTGCCGCTGCAAGCATTTAGCACGGATGTTGCCGACCTCATTCCGGACGGCGAAAGAATTGTAGCCTGAGGCCGATCGCCGCGAGGTCGGTGAAGAGATCGGGTTTGCGCAGCGTGACCTCAAGAGCGAGCAGGCGCGGCTCGCGGAAGAGTCGCCGCGCGATCTCCGCACCAAGAGTCTCGAGCAGCTTCATTTCGCGACCGGCGAGATCGCGGACCTGGTCGGCGAACCAGCCGTAGTCGACCACCTCGTCGATCGAATCGCGGGTGGAGAGACGCGGCTCGACCTCCGCCTTGAGAGTCACCAGCACGCGCTGCGGCTGGCGGCGCTCCGCATCGCTGACTCCGATGCGAAGAAAAACCGCCAGGTCCTCGACGAGGAGCGCAAGCGACCCGCAACGGGGGTCGTGTTCACGCAAGGTGCTGACCGCCATCCAGCGCGATGACCTGTCCGGTCATCGAAGGCACCGAGAGAATGAAGTCGAGAGCGGCGGCTGCCTCGGCCGGCGTGCCGCCGGTCTTCAGCGGCTGGCGCGCCACGTAGCGGGCGAACTCCGCCTTGTCCATCTGCTCGTCGGCCAGCATGAAGCCGGGGCCGATGCCGTTGACGCGGATGCGCGGCGCCAGCGCCAGGGCCAGCGCCTGCGTCAGGGCCCAGAGCCCGGACTTGGCGACCCCGTAGGAGATGTAGGTGGGGCCCGGCTTCAGCACGCGCTGGTCCAGCAGGTTGACGATCACGCCCTTGGCTCCCTCCGGCAGTTGCCGGGCGAAGCCCTGGCAGAGCACCACCGGCGCCCGGAGGATCGCCTCGATGTGCTCGTCCCAGATGCGCCGGTTAACCGTTGCGATGGTATCGCGCTCGAAGGGACCGGCGCTGTTCACCAGCACGCCGAGCGGTCCGAGGCGCGCGGCCACCGCCGGCACCAGGGCCTCGACCTCGGCCTCGACCAGCAGGTCGGCACGGAAGGTGTCGGCGCGCCCTCCGCCCGCTTCGATCTCGCGGGCGAAGGCCTCGGCTTCGGCAGCCGAGTTGCGATAGTGCACCGCCAGCGCAAAGCCCCGCCGCGCCAGGGTCAGTGCCAGCTCGCGGCCGATGCGCCTGGCGGCGCCGGTGACCAGCGCGACGCGCGGCAGCTCGGAGGGCAGGTCGAGGGGGGCGGAGGGCAAGGTCTAGCTCTTGTCCTCCGGCTCGAACCTCAGCGCCGCGGAATTCATGCAGTAGCGCCGGCCGGTCGGATCGGGGCCGTCATCGAAAACATGACCGAGATGGGCGTCGCAGCGGCTGCAGAGCGCCTCGGTCCGTTCCATCCAGAGCGAGCGGTCGCTCCTGGTGGCCACCGAGGCTGCCGAGATCGGCGCCCAGAACGAAGGCCAGCCGGTGCCGCTCTCGTACTTCGTTTCGGACGAGAACAGCGGCTGGCCGCAGCAGACGCAACGGTAGGTGCCCTTGCGCTTCTCCTTCCAATAGCGGCCGGTGAAGGCGCGTTCGGTGCCGTGCTTCCTGGTGACCTTGTATTCCTCGGGCGAGAGCTGCGCGCGCCACTCGGCGTCGCTCTTCACCACCTTGTCCTTCGTCGCGCCTTCGGCCATCGCTCCTCCAGCAGAGCCGCCAAGAGGTGGCACGGGGGCCGGGCCCGCGGCAAGCTTGGCGCTAGAAGCGCTCGACCCAGGGCCGGAGTTCCATTTCCCAGGTCCAGGCCGAACGCGGCTGATCGAAGACCGCGAAGTAGCTCTGCGCGATCGCGTCGGGATCGAGCAGGGCGTCCGGCTTCTCGGCCGAGGGCTCGTAGCCGGCGCGGCCGGGGTTGGCGATCGAGCCGTCGATGACGAAGTGCGCGATGTGCAGGTTCTTCGGCTGCAGCTCGCGCGCCAGCGACTGGACGAGGCCACGCAGCGCGAACTTGCCCATGGCGAAGGGCGCCGACTGGGCATAGCCCTTCACGCTGGCCGAGGCGCCGGTGAAGAAAAGACTGCCGGAGGGCCCGCCGGTGCGCGCCAGCATCGCCTTGACCGCCTGCTGCGCCACCAGGAAGCCGCCATAGGCCGAAACCGTCAGCGTGTTGAGGACCGCGGGTGGATCGAGCTCGACCAAGGGTCCGCGGGCGCGGGCGGAGGGGTTGAAGACCACGAGGTCGGGCGTGCCGAGGTCGCGGCCGACGGCGGCGAAGAGCTCGCGCACCTCGCCTTCCCGGGTGACGTCGCAGCGGAACGCGCGGCCCTTGGTTTCGGCCAGGAGCGCGGCCAGCTTCTCGGTGTTGCGCGCCGCGAGCGCGACGGCCATGCCGCGCTCGGCGGCCCGCCGCGCCAGGGCCGCGGAGAGACCGCTCCCGGCGCCCACGATCAGCGCCACCTGCCGTGCTGCCATGACGACCTCCTGTCGTTTTCCCGGGGCAGAAGTGGGCGGACTAGACCAGCCGGCCGCCATGCGGTCCAGGGCCCGCGCCTGCTAGGCAGGGAACAAGACCTTGGGCTACAAGGCGCCAATAGCCGAGAGGCGCCAATGCAGGGCAAGCACTTCGTTTTCACCATGACCGCGGGCCGCACCGGCACGGCCTACCTGGCCGAGCTTCTGCGCCAGAATGTCGGCAGCGCGGAGGTACACCACGAGATCCTGGGCTGGGACCGCTTCGGTGTCGACACGCCCGACGTCTCGCACATGACGCTCTACAACTCGGTCGGCAACCATCCGAAGGTGCAGGCCTTCTGGCAGGACAAGCTCGGCCGCATCGCGAAGACCATGGCGCCGGTCTACGTCGAGACCTCGCACCTGCTCCTGAAGGCGGGGCTGGTGGAGAACCTCGGTCCGCTGCTGGCGGCCGGCACGGTGCACCTGGTCGCGCTGGAGCGCGACCTCCTCCCGACGGTGATCAGCTACCGCAACCGCTTCGACTTCCTGAACAAGGGCATGTGGTGGATGTGG
>DATEDK010000009.1:0-15204 GCA_035281685.1 Kiloniellales bacterium
CTACCTCATCGAGATCGCGCAGCAGGTCTCCGGCGACAAGATGCAGTTCCTGATGGCGGACGCTGCCTCCCCGACGCTGGTGCGCGATCCGGACGAGAGCGGCGCGCTCTACGTCATCATGCCGATGCGGGTCTAGAGGCCTTGCGGGACTCGCTTGCCACCCAGGGGGCAGCGGAAAGGGGGAGAGAGCAGGAGAGCGGCGCGAGCTTCGGGCACTCTCCTGGCCGCTCGCCCTGGCTCTCGCGTCTCGTCGTCAGCGCCTTTCGCAACTATCTCGACGCCGAGCTGAGGCTCGACCCCGCCATCGTCGTGCTGACCGGCCCGAACGGCGCCGGGAAGACCAACCTTCTGGAGGCCGTTTCCCTGCTGGCGCCCGGCCGGGGCCTGCGCCGCGGCAAGTATCTGGAGTTCGCCCGCCACGGCGACACGCGGCCCTGGGCGATCGCCGCCTGGCTGGAGACGGCCGACGGCCGCCGGGAGATCGGCACGGGGCTCGATCCGGAGAGTGCCGGCGAGCGCCGCCTAGTGCGCGTCGACGGCCGCAGCGGCAAGAGCCAGACCATGCTGGGCGAGCTCGTCGACGTCGTCTGGCTGACGCCGCAGATGGACAGCCTCTGGCGCGAGGGGCCGGGCGAGCGCCGGCGGTTTCTCGACCGCCTGGTGTTCGGCTTCGACCGCGCGCACGCCGGCCGCGTCGCCGCGTACAACAACGCTCTGCGCCAGCGCGCGAAGCTGCTGGCGGAGGGGCCGGCGGATCCGGCGTGGCTGACCGCGCTGGAGGCGGAGATGGCCGAGCGGGCGGTCGCGATCGCGGCGGCACGCTGCGATCTCGTGACGGCACTGGGCGCGGCCACCGCGGCGGCAGCCGGCGCCTTCCCGCAGGTGGGCCTGGCGCTCGCGGGCGAGCCGGAGCTCTGGCTTTCGCAGATGAGCGCGCTCCAGGCCGAGGAGCGCCTGGTGGCGGAGTGGAGGCGCCTGCGCAGCGAGGACGGCGTGATCGGCGGCTCGCGGCTGGGGCCGCACCGCACCGACCTGCAGGCGCGTCAGCTGGCGAAGAACCAGCCGGCGGCGCTTTCCTCGACCGGCGAGCAGAAGGCGCTGCTGCTCGCCGTCGTGCTGGCGCACGCCAGGCTGGTGGCCGCACGCAAGGGGCAGGGACCGATCCTGCTGCTGGACGAGGTGGCGGCCCATCTCGACGAGGCGCGCCGGCTCGCGCTCTTCGAGGAGCTGACGGCGCTCGGCCTGCAGGTCTGGCTGACTGGCACCGAGCCGGAGATTTTCGCGCCGCTCGCGGCGCAACGCCTCAAGGTGAGCGACGGCACCGTTGCCGGCGCCTGACAGAGACATGAACGCGATGAACGAAGAGACCGAAGACAGAAGAGCCGATCCCGAGGCCTACACCGCCGATGCCATCAAGGTCCTGAAGGGCCTCGAGGCCGTGCGCAAGCGGCTGGGCATGTACATCGGCGACACCGACGACGGCACCGGCCTGCACCACATGGTGTACGAGGTCGTGGACAACGCCATCGACGAGGCGCTGGCCGGCTACTGCGATCGCGTCGACGTCGTGCTGAACGGCGACGGCTCGGTGACGGTGACCGACAACGGCCGCGGCATCCCCGTCGACATCCATCCGACCGAAGGCGTCTCGGCGGCCGAGGTCATCATGACCCAGCTGCACGCCGGCGGTAAGTTCGACCAGAACACCTACAAGGTTTCCGGCGGCCTGCACGGCGTCGGCGTCTCCGTGGTGAACGCCCTCTCCACGCGCCTCGACCTGGTGATCTGGCGCGAGGGCAGGCAGCACGAGATGACCTTCGCCGACGGGGTGGCGATGGCGCCGCTCAGGGTGACCGGCGAGGCGCCGGCCGGGCGCAAGGGCACGGAGGTCACCTTCCTCCCCTCGCCGCAGGTGTTCCTGAAGACCGAGTTCGACTTCGCGACGCTGGAGCACCGGCTGCGCGAGCTCGCCTTCCTCAACAGCGGCGTGACCCTGACCCTGACCGACGACCGCCACGCCGAGGCGAAGACGGTCGAGATGCACTACGAGGGCGGCATCGCCGCCTTCGTGAAGTGGCTGGACCGCGGCAAGCAGTCGCTGATCGGCGAGCCGATGATGCTGCGCGCCGAGCGCGACGGCATCGCGGTGGACTGCGCGCTCCAGTGGAACGACAGCTACCACGAGACCTCGCTCTGCTTCACCAACAACATCCCGCAGCGCGACGGCGGCACGCACCTGGCCGGCTTCCGCGCCGCGCTGACGCGGCAGATCAACGCCTATGCGGCGAGCTCCGGCATCTCCAAGCGCGAGAAGGTGCAGCTCTCCGGCGACGACGCGCGCGAGGGCCTGACGGTCGTCCTCTCGGTCAAGGTCCCGGACCCGAAGTTCTCCGGCCAGACCAAGGAGAAGCTGGTTTCCTCCGAGGTGAAGCCCGCCGTCGAGGGCGTGGTGAACGAGGGGCTCGGCACCTGGTTCGAAGAGCATCCGGCCGAAGCCAAGCGCATCGTCGGCAAGGTGGTGGAGGCGGCCGCGGCCCGCGAGGCGGCGCGCAAGGCGCGCGAGCTGACGCGGCGCAAGGGCGCGCTCGACATCGCCTCGCTGCCGGGCAAGCTCGCCGACTGCCAGGAGCGCGATCCGGCAAAGTCCGAGCTGTTCCTAGTCGAGGGCGACAGCGCCGGCGGCTCGGCCAAGCAGGGCCGCGAGCGGCAGTTCCAGGCGATCCTGCCGTTGCGCGGCAAGATCCTGAACGTCGAGCGCGCGCGCTTCGACAAGATGCTGTCGTCGAAGGAACTGGGCACGCTGGTGACCGCGCTCGGCACCGGCATCGGGCGCGACGAGTTCGACGTCGGCAAGCTGCGCTACCACCGCATCATCATCATGACGGACGCCGACGTGGACGGCAGCCACATCAGAACGCTGCTCCTGACCTTCTTCTATCGGCAGATGCCGGAGATCGTGGAGCGCGGCCACCTCTACATCGCGCAGCCGCCGCTATACCGCGCCAAGAAGGGCGACCGGCTCTCCTACCTGAAGGACGACCGGTCGCTCGAATCCTTCCTGATCGAGGGCGGCATCGCCGATGCGGTGCTCGAGCTGCACGGCGGCGTGCAGCGCGCCGGCGGCGATCTCGCCGAGCTGACCCGCCAGGCGGTGCGGGTGAAGCAGCTGCTGCAGCCGCTGGCCGCGCGCGTCGGCGAGCCGCAGGTGGTGGAGCAGGCGGCCATCGCCGGGGCGCTCAACGCCGAGATCCTGGCCGATCCCGCGCGCGCCCAGGCGGTCGCCGACTACATCGCGCAGCGCCTGAACGCGCTCGCCGCCGAGCATGCGCGCGGCTGGAGCGGCCTGGCGCAGCCTGACGGCACGCTGGTCTTCGAGCGCACGCTGCGTGGCGTGACCGAGCGGCGCATCATCGATCAGACGGTGATCCGCGCCTCGGAGGCGCGGCGGCTGGACGAGATGGCGGCGCAGCTGCAGCAGCTCTATCACCATCCGGCGCGGCTGCGCGCCAAGGACCTGGAGCTGCGCATCGACGGGCCGGTCGCCCTGGCCGACGCCATCTTCAGGCAGGGCCGCAAGGGCATCACCATCCAGCGCTACAAGGGCCTGGGCGAGATGAACCCCGAGCAGCTCTGGGAGACCACGCTCGACCCGGAGATCCGCACGCTTCTGCAGGTGAAGATCGCGCATGCCGACGAGGCCGAGACGCTGTTCTCCACCCTGATGGGCGACACCGTCGAGCCGCGCCGCGACTTCATCCAGGAGAACGCGCTGCAGGTCGCGAATTTGGACGTGTAGTGCTAGGCTGGCAGCATGAACTATCGCGACCGCATCTCGATCGAGCCAGGCAAGCGCTTCGGACGTCCGGTGATTCGCGGCATGCGCATCACGGTCGATGACGTCCTTTCCTGGCTGGCATCGGGGATGAGCCAGGCTGAGATCCTTCAGGCCTATCCGGAGCTGGAAGCTGGAGACGTGCAGGCTTGCCTTGCCTACGCGGCAGACAAGACGCGGCGCGTGACGGTTGTGGCGGCGTGAAGCTGCTGCTGGATCAGAACCTGCCGCGAGCGCTGCTCAGACTGCTGCTTCCTGTCTTCCCAGGTTCCGCGCACGTCTCACATCCCATCGCTGATGGATGACACGGCTGAGTCCTGCCGCGACTTCTTCCGGAGCACGCTTTCCAAGTCGCGAATCGGGACGTGTAGATTGCTCGCATGGCGTTGGAACAAGTACGGAGTCGAAATACGCTAACGTTGGGCCAGAAGCACTACAGAAGGAAGCTCGACAAGCTTCTAGGCTGCGCATTGGAGGAAGACTTCTTTGTGATGGTTTGGGCTATCCGGGCATTGCAGACCGGGAGGCAAAAAGCGGCCAACACCTTTATTCAATTTCCCGATGAAGCCGCAACGACGAATCGGCGGTCAAAACTTTACGCACAGCGTAACAAGGGCGAAGAGGATCGCATTGGTATCGGTTTCTGCTTTATCGATGATCTTGAGGAAACCATTAGGATCTCGTCTGAGACTAGTTTGGTGACCGCGTTGGAGGCGGCGAGCACAGCACAATTCCGAGGATGGCAACTCTGGGCGGTCCATCGTCAGGTCGCACAACAAGACGAACTCGACAATGAGCATCCGTTGTATGAGAGGCGCCTAGAGGCGATGCCATGGCTTAAGGGCTTTGTCCGGGATTGAGTTGGGGCCGTTGAATGCGGGGCCGGGGAGCTTTAGGCGGCCCCCCAAGTTCGCCTCAGCCCGCCGTGTCGTCCTGGCTCAGGATCACACTCACCAAGGCCTCAGGACCGTCCGGAAAAGAACCGGGAGATGCGGTCATTGGCGATCGCTGGCTGCTCCCAGTGCACGAAGTGGCCGGCCTCGGGGGCCAGCTCCAGCACGATGTCGTCGAAGAGCTCGGGCAGTGTCTCCTGCCAGCTGGCGAGCAGGATGCGGTCGCTGGCGCCCCAGAGCGAGTAGGCGGGGAGCGCGATGCGCGGCTGCGGCGGCAGCTTGCCCGCGATCGCCGCCAGGCGCCGTGCGTTCACCGCCTTGTACCACGCGAAACCGCCGGCAAGGCGCCCGGGCTTCAGGAAATTGTCGACCCACTCCTCGAGCGCGCGCTCGTCGAAGCTCTCTCGGCTGTGCGACCAGTTGGTCAGGAAGTGCCGGAAATAGGTGCGGCAGCTGGCGCGGCTCTGGCCGACGAGCTCGACCGCAATGGGAAGCTGGTGGAACGTCTGGTACCAGAGCTCGCGCAGGTGGCCGCCCTCGACCCACCGCTTGCCCAGGCCCAGGTGCGGGCAGTCGAAGAAGAAGAGGCCGGTCAGGCGCCCGGGCTCGAGGCGGGCGTAGTCCTGCATCAGGAAGGCGCCGACGTCGTGTCCGACCAGGCCGACGCGCCGGAGATCCAGCGCGTCGATGAAGGCCGCGAGATCGCCGACGTAGTCCTCGACGCTCTCGACCGGCGCGCCGGTGCTGTCGCCGAAGTTCCTGAGATCGGGCGCCAGAACGCGGAAGCGTTTGGCGAGCTCGGGGATGTTGTGGCGCCAGACCGCCGACCACTCCGGCCAGCCGTGCAGCAGGACCAGCGGCGGGCCGCTGCCGGCGTCGAGATAGGTCAGGTCCACGGTGGGAAGCTTCAGGCGCTTCTGCTGCATCGGGTGAGTTTGGCCTAGCTTGGATTGTCGGCGGAAGGGCTTGTGGCGTCTCAGCGCGTCGAACCGGGTGCTTCCTGGCCGACCCTTCGACACGCGGTGCTGCGCACCGCTGCTCAGGGTGAGGCGGTGTGCTTGTTTGCAAACAAACAAAGGCCTCACCCTGAGGAGCGACGCGCAAGCGTCGCGTCTCGAAGGGTCGGCCAAGCAGCGCGACCCCAACGCTACCGTTTCAGCAGCACCCGCAGCGGCCCGAGCGGCTGGAAGCCGGCGGTGCGCCAATCCTCGTCCGCGCCAATGGCCTCATAGCCGACCAGCGGAAGCTCGCCAGCCTCGCGCGCTGCCGCCTCGATCATGCGCGCGCGGGCCGCGGCGTCGCGGCCGAAGAGATTGCTCAGGCCCACCACGCCGCCAGCGAGGTTCAGGATGCAGCCTGCGTCCATGGCCTCGTTGAGTGCCAGGATCAACACGCTCTGGTCCTGCAGCAGCGCTGTCGGAAGGATGCGCTCGCCCTCTCCCCAAGCGCCGACCCACGCGGCGAAGGCTTCGGGCGTGCGCACATAGGCCGGCGCCGGTGCGCCGCCCTTGGACGCGCGCCAGAACCAGGTGGCCTCGAACAGCACGTCGAAACCATCGAGCGGCAGCGCCGCGAAGGAGTCCTTCACCGCATCGCCCGGTGCCAGGCGCGCAAGCCGTTGGGCCGCGCCGCTGTCGAGCGCTGGCGCGAGCGTCACCGCGCGCGGATAGAGCGGCGGCGCCGGTTCGACGGACCACCAGAGCGTCGGCGCGAAGTGCGCGGTGCCGCCGTGCGCGCGGATCACCGAGGCGCACCAGCTCGCGTTGTTCAGCGCGGCTTGGGTAACCGTCGGGGCAGCGGTCGGCGCCGCCGCCATCAGGCGCCGCTGTCCTTGCGCTCCTGCAGAATGTTCCCGCCGTCGACCACCAGCAGCTGGCCGGTGACGTAGCTCGCGGCGTCGCTGGCGAGGAAGGCGACGCAGGCGGCGACCTCGTCCGGCGTGCCGCTGCGGCCGGCGGGCGTGGCGCGCCCCGCCTCGGCTTCGCGCGGCGTCTGCGAGGCGGTGGCGATCCAGCCCGGGCCGACGCTGTTCACCGTCACGCCGTAGCGCCCGACCTCGATGGCGAGCGAGCGCATCCAGCCGGTCATCGCCGCCTTGAAGGCGCTGTAGATCGAGCTGCCGGGATTGCTCACCAGCGGACCGGTGACAGAGGACATGTGCACGATGCGGCCGTGGCGCCGCTCGATCATGCCCGGCAGCAGCGCGCGGGTGACGCGCACGGCGGTCATCAGGTTCATCTCCAGGCCGCGCTGCCACTGCGCGTCGCTGAGCTCCAGGAACTGGCCGTAGATCTCGTCGCCGCGGCCGCTCTGGATCATGCCGGCGTTGTTCACCAGGATCTCGACCGGACCCAGTGCCTGCTCGACGGCGCGGACCAGGTCTGCGACCTGCCCTGGATCGGTCAGGTCGGCGACCTTGGCGAAGCTTCCCGGCAGCGCCTTCTGCCGGTCGAAGATGCGCTCGGTCGTCGAGGTGATCGCCACCTTGGCGCCCTGCTCTGCGAGCGCCTTCGCGCTGGCGAAGCCGATGCCCTCGCCGCTGCCCGCGCCGGTGACCAGCGCGACGCGATCCTTCACAGTGTTTCCTCCGGATAGACTCCCCAGATCTCGTCCTTGCCGAGCCAGCCGCGGTAGCGGTCGTTGCCGTCGAGCGCGACGGCCTCGCACCAGGCCTCGTCGCAGCGTTCCAGGGTCACGATCACGCCGGGCTCGAGCCAGGCGACCGGCTCGCTCTGCTGCGCGGCCGTCTGCCGCAGCATGCGCCGCTCGCCCGTGATCACCGCGGTGCGTTCGGCCGACAGCATGGACTGATGCACCCAGCCGGTGGTGCCCTCGCGGTCGCGGATGCGGCGCCAGGCCTCGAACTCGTCGATCACCTCCACCGGCAGGCCCCGGCGCTGGTAGACCCAGTCGATCGGGTAGCGGATGCCGGGTCCGGTGCGCATGTTCACCTCGTCGGAGCGGAGGCTGACGAAGCGCGGCACGGGGAGTCCGGTGACCCCGCCGTGCCCGGTCTCATCCGGGGCGGCAGACTGCGCCTGCGAGCCCGGCATGGCCGTCAGCGCCAGCGCCACGAGAAGCGCGAGGGTGGCGACGAATCGAAGAGGCGGCATGGCGGTCAGTCTGGCAGCGCGGCGGGGCGCGTCAAGCGAAGGCCGTACCAAAGCGGGCGGCTGCGCTGGACAAGGGAAGAGCGTGCCTGCTAATCGAAGCAAACCGCGTCAAAACAAGGTTTGCTGCATGCCGCCCAAACCCAAGCCGCTCGTTGTCGTCACCCGTCGCCTGCCGGACGTGATCGAGACGCGGATGATGGAGCTGTTCAACTGCCGGCTGAACCTCGAGGACAAGCCGATGAGCCAGGCGCAGCTCGCGGCCGCCGCCAAGGACGCGGAGATCCTCGTGCCGACGGTGACCGACCGCATCGACGCGGGCGTGCTCGCCGGCGCGGGACCGAAGCTGCGGCTCATCGCCTCCTTCGGCACCGGCGTCGACCACATCGATCTCAAGACCGCCCGCCAACGCGGCATCACCGTCACCAACACGCCAGGTGTCCTGACCGAGGACACCGCCGACATGACCATGGCGCTGATCCTCGCGGTCTCGCGCCGCCTGGCGGAAGGCGAGCGCCTGGTGCGCGCGGGCGAATGGGGCGGCTGGTCGCCGACCTCGATGCTGGGTCATCGCATCTGGGGCAAGCGGCTCGGCATCATCGGCATGGGCCGCATCGGCTCGGCGGTGGCGCGGCGGGCCAAGGGCTTCGGGCTTTCGGTGCACTACCACAACCGCCGGCGCGTGCATGAAGAACAGGAGCAGGAGCTCGAGGCGACCTACTGGGAGAGCCTCGACCAGATGCTCTCCCGCATGGACATCGTCTCGGTCAACTGCCCGCACACGCCCGCCACCTACCATCTGCTCTCGGCGCGACGCCTGAAGCTGCTGCAGCCCCATGCCGTTGTGGTGAACACCAGCCGCGGCGAGGTGATCGACGAGAACGCGCTGACGCGCATGCTGTCGGCCGGCGAGATCGCCGGCGCCGGCCTCGACGTCTTCGAGCACGAGCCGGCGATCAACCCGAAGCTCCTGAAGCTCGACAACGTCGTGCTGCTGCCGCACATGGGCTCGGCCACGATCGAGGGCCGCCTCGCCATGGGCGAGAAGGTCATCATCAACATCAAGACCTTCGTCGACGGCCACGCGCCGCCGGACAAGGTCGTCGAAGCGCTGCTGTAGGTAGGTCCCTCTCCCAGGGGAGAGGTCGTTACTCCGCCGCGCAGACGACCGGCTGGTAGCGCTCCGCGCTCAGCATCTTGATCGTCGCCTGCGGGCCGCAGAGTGGGCAGGCGGGATCCGCCTTGGTCCTCAGCACGCGCAATTCCGTCGACAGCGCATCATAGAGCAGCAGGCGGCCGGCCATGGTCTTGCCGATGCCGAGCAGCTCCTTCACGGTCTCCACCGCAGCCAGCGAGCCCATGACGCCGCCGAGCGCGCCCAGCACGCCGACATCGGCGCAGGACTCCTTGGGGTTCGGACCCTGCTCGCCGAAGAGGCAGCGGTAGCAGGGCGAGCCGTCGTGGCGATGGCTGCGGAAGACCGAGAGCTGCCCGTCGAAGCGCATGATCGCGGCGGAGACCAGCGTGCGGCCCGCGAGGTGGCAGGCGTCGTTCGCCAGATAGCGCGTCGCGAAGTTGTCGGAGCCGTCGACCACGAGGTCGTGGGCGCTAACCAGCGCCATCGCATTCTCCGCTGTGAAGCGCGCGTGGTGCGTCTCGACGCGGATGTCGGGGTTGAGCCGGGCGACGAAGTCCTTCGCGCTTTCCACCTTCGGGCGGCCCACGTCGGCCTCGCGGTGGATCACCTGGCGCTGCAGGTTGGAGAGATCGACCCTGTCGTCGTCGATCACGCCGAGGCGTCCGATGCCGGCGGCGGCGAGGTACATCAGGATCGGCGCGCCGAGCCCGCCCGCGCCCAGCACCAGCACGGAGGAGGCGAGCAGCTTGGCCTGGCCTTCGTCGCCGATCTCCGGCAGCACCAGGTGGCGCGCGTAGCGCTCGACCTGGCGGTCGCTGAGATCGTCCAGGGCGGGGAGGTCGTCCATGGGACATAAGATAGGGCAGCGTTGTCGCGCTTGCGACCCCGCCTTGCATCCGGTGGGGCCTGATTGACCGGCGCGCAGCGACTGTCCACATTTACCCCCGCTGATGACGGCCTTGCGGGAGAGACCGGACCTCGTCCGGCGCCGAAGGAGCAACCGCCCCGGAAACTCTCAGGCAGAAGGACCGCAGGTCTGAAGCGTCTCTGGAAAGCGGGAGACCCGTGCCACAGGGTTCGGCGACGGGTGTCCACACCGAAGGAGTAAGCCCCCTCCCTACCGCTCTTGGGCTCGGGTGAATCTCTCAGGTCGATGACAGAGGGGGCCGGCGTGCCGGCGCGACAGCGCGGGCGCGACGACCGGCAACCCGTCCGACCTGGAGCCATCATGGCCGAAGCCCACACTCCCGTCCGCCGCACGCCGCTCTATGCGCTGCACTGCGAGCTGGGCGGCAAGCTGGTGCCCTTCGCCGGCTACGAGCTGCCGGTGCAGTACCCGACGGGCATCCTGGCCGAGCACCTGCACACGCGCGCCGCCGCCAGCCTTTTCGACGTCTCGCACATGGGGCAGGTCGAGGTGATCGGCGAGGAGGCCGCGCGCTGGCTGGAGGTCATGCTGCCGGGCGACATCCAGGGCCTGCAGCCGGGACAGACACGCTACGCGCTGCTGCTGAACGAGGTCGGCGGCACGATCGACGATCTGCTCGTCTCGCGTCCCGCCGACGACCGCGACGGAAGCAAGCTCTTCCTCGTGTTCAACGCCGCGCGCAAGGCGGTGGACGTGCCCTATCTGAAGACGCGCCTCGGCCCGGCCGTGCGCGTCGAGCTCCTGGATGACCGCGCGCTGCTTGCGCTCCAAGGCCCGCAGGCGGCCGCGGTGATGGCGCGCCATGCGCCGGACTCGGCGAGGCTCACCTTCCTGACGCAGGCGCCGATGTCCGTGGCGGGCATTGCCTGCCGCGTCAGCCGTTCGGGCTACACCGGAGAGGACGGCTTCGAGATCTCCGTGCCGGCAGGGGATGCCGAGGGTCTGGCGCGGCTGCTGCTGGCAGCGCCCGAGGTGAAGCCTGCGGGCCTCGGAGCCCGCGACTCGCTGCGCCTGGAGGCCGGCCTCTGCCTCTACGGCCACGAGCTCGACGAGACCATCTCGCCGATCGAGGCGGGACTCGCCTGGGTGATCCCGACGCGCCGCCGCGCGGCGCGTGACTTCCCCGGCCACAGTCGCATCCTGCGCCAGATCGAAGAAGGACCGCCGCGCAAGCGCGTCGGTCTCAAAGTCGAGGGCCGCCAGCCGGTGCGCGACGGTGCCGAGATCACCAGCGAGTCCGGCAGCGTCGTCGGCCGGGTCACCTCGGGCGGCTTCGCGCCGAGTCTGAACGCGCCGATCGCCATGGGCTACGTCGCCAGCCCCTTCGCCAAGCTCGGCACGAAACTCTTCGCAACGGTGCGCGGCAAGGCGCAGCCGGTCAGCGTGACCCGGCTGCCCTTCGTGCCGACGCGCTATCACAAATAACCGGCACAAATAGGGAGGATGGGATCGATGGCGCGCAAGTACAGCAAGGATCACGAGTGGGTCGAGGTCTCCGGCAAGACCGCCACGGTCGGCATCACGGACTTCGCGCAGGAGCAGCTGGGCGATGTCGTCTTCGTCGAGCTGCCGGAGGTCGGGCGCACGGTGGCCGCGCACGAGCAGGTCGCCATCGTCGAGTCGGTGAAGGCGGCGAGCGAAGTCTACAGTCCCTTGAGCGGCAGGGTCGCGGAGGCCAACAAGGCGATCGTCGACGATCCGGCCAAGGTCAATGCCGATCCCTTCGGCGCGGCCTGGTTCTTCAAGCTCGAGCTGAGCGACCCCAAGGAGCTCGACGCACTGATGGACGAGGCCGCCTACCGCGCCTTCGCCGCAGAGAGTCACTGAGGAGAGCGCCATGTCCAGCCCAAGGCCTACGCTCGAGCAGCTGCTGCAGCATGACGACTTCGCCCGCCGCCACATCGGTCCTGGCGCGGCGGAGCAGCAGGCGATGTTGCGGGAGCTCGGCTACGACGATCTGGAGGCGATGACCGCTGCCGCGGTGCCGGCTCAGATTCGCAGCGCCAGGCCGCTGATGCTCCCGCGCCCGCTGACCGAGCGCGAGGCCTTGGACCGATTGGCGGTCTACGCCTCCGAGAACCGCCAGGCCACGTCGCTCATCGGCATGGGCTACCACGACACGGTCACGCCGCCGGTGATCCAGCGCAACGTACTGGAGAACCCCGGCTGGTACACGGCCTACACGCCCTACCAGGCCGAGGTCAGCCAGGGCCGGCTGGAGGCACTGCTCACCTTCCAGCAGATGGTCATGGACCTGACCGGGCTCGATCTCGCCAACGCCTCGCTGCTCGACGAGGCGACGGCCGCGGCCGAAGCGATGACCACGATGCTGCGGGTCGGCAAGTCGAAAAGCCATCGCCTGCTGGTGGCGCCGGACCTGCATCCGCAGACGCTCGCGGTGATCGGGACGCGGGCCGAGCGGCTCGGCATCGAGGTGGTCGTCGCCGATCCGATGAAGGCGCTCGACGGCTCCTCGAAGGATGGTGGCGAGTGCTTCGGCGTGATCGCGCAGCATCCGGCGACCGACGGCCGCCTGATCGACGTGCAGGCGCTGGCCGACAAGGCGCACGCCAAGGGCGCGCTCCTGACCGTCGCGACCGATCTCGTCGCCTGCGTGCTGCTGACGCCGCCGGGCGAACTCGGCGCCGATATCGTCGTGGGCTCGGCGCAGCGCTTCGGCGTGCCGCTCGGCTACGGCGGCCCGCACGCCGCCTTCTTCGCCGCGCGCGATGCCTACAAGCGGCAGATCCCCGGCCGCCTGATCGGCGTCTCGGTCGACCGGCACGGACACACCGCGCTGCGCATGGCGCTGCAGACGCGCGAGCAGCACATCCGGCGCGAGAAGGCGACCAGCAACATCTGTACCGCGCAGGTGCTGCTGGCCAACATCGCCGCCTTCTACGCGGTCTGGCACGGCCCCGAGGGCCTCGCCACCATCGCCAGGCGCGTGCACCGGCTGACCGCGATCCTGGCGGCGGGGCTGACGAAGATCGGCTGCAAGCCGCGCTACCAGCAGTTCTTCGACACGCTGGCGATCGACACGCCGGCGGCGGAGGCGATCTTCGCCCGCGCCGCTGCGGCCGGCATCAACCTGCGCCGCCTCGGCCCCGCCGCGCTCGGTCTTTCGCTCGACGAGACCTCGACGCCCGCCCTGGTGACGCTGCTGCTCGACCTCTTCGGCGGCAAGCAGAGCGGGCTCGACCTCGCGCGCCTCGACGGCGAGACGCCGGACGCGATCCCGGCGGCCCAGGTGCGCAAGAGCAGGTTCCTCAGCCATCCGGTCTTCAATCTCCACCGCTCGGAGACCGAGATGCTGCGCTGGCTGCGCCGGCTCGAGCACAAGGACATCGCGCTGAACCGCTCGATGATCCCGCTCGGCTCCTGCACGATGAAGCTGAACGCCGCGGCCGAGATGATGCCGATCACCTGGCCGGGCCTGGCCCGCATCCATCCCTTCGCGCCGCGCGACCAGGCGCTGGGCTACGGCCGGCTCTTCAAGGACCTCGAGGACTGGCTGAAGGAGATGACCGGCTTCGCCGCGGTCTCGCTGCAGCCGAACGCCGGCAGCCAGGGCGAGTATGCCGGCCTCATCGCGATCGCGCGCTACCACGCCAGCCGCGGCGAGGCGCACCGCAAGGTCTGCCTGATCCCGGCCTCGGCGCACGGCACCAACCCGGCCTCGGCGCAGCTCGCCGGCATGGAGGTGGTGGTGGTCGCGACCGCCGAGGACGGCTCCATCGACCTCGACGACCTGCGGGCCAAGGTGGAGCAGCACCGGGCCCGGCTGGCGGCCTTCATGGTGACCTACCCTTCGACGCACGGCGTCTTCGAGGCGGAGATCAAGGAGATCACCGACGTCATCCACGGGGCCGGCGGGCAGGTCTACATGGACGGCGCGAACTTCAACGCGCTGGTCGGCCTGGCGCGGCCGCGCAAGCTCGGCGCCGACGTGATGCACATGAACCTGCACAAGACCTTCTGCATCCCGCACGGCGGCGGCGGCCCGGGCATGGGGCCAATCGGCGTGGCGGCGCATCTCGCGCCCTTCCTGCCGGGCCACGTCGTGGTCGACAACGGCAACGGCACGGATGGCGCGGTCGCCGCCGCACCCTGGGGCTCCGCGCTGATCCTGGCGATCTCCTGGGCCTACATCGCGATGATGGGGCCGCACCTGAAGCGGGCGACACAGGTCGCGATCCTCAACGCCAACTACATCGCCAAGCGTCTGGCGCCGCACTATCCGGTGCTCTTCACCGGGCAGAACGACATGGTGGCGCACGAGTGCATCCTCGATCTCAGGCCGCTGAAAGAGGCGAGCGGGATCGGCGCCGAGGATGTGGCCAAGCGCCTGATGGACTATGGCTTCCACGCGCCGACCATGTCCTTCCCGGTGGCCGGCACACTGATGATCGAGCCGACGGAGTCGGAGGCCAAGGCCGAGCTCGACCGCTTCTGCGAGGCGATGATCCAGATTCGCCGCGAGGCGGCCGAGGTCGAGAAGGGCACCTGGCCGGCGGGAGACAACCCGCTCGCCATGGCGCCGCACACCCTGGCCGAGGTGGCTGCGGAGACCTGGACGCACGCCTATCCGCGGCAGGTCGCGGCCTTCCCGCTCGCCTGGATCCAGCACGACAAATACTGGCCGAGTGTCGCGCGGGTGGACAACGTCGCCGGCGACCGCAACGTCGTCTGCGCCTGCCCGCCGATCGAGGACTATCTCCAGGCGGCGGAGTAGGGCACAGGCAACGGATCATGGACCGTCCGGTCATCCGTCCCTGCGTGGTCGCCGACGCGCCGGCCATTGGGCTGTTGATCCGACAGCTGCTCGAGGTGGCGGTGCCGCCGGAGCGGCTGACGGCGGTGGAGCTCCTGGCCGAAACCGCCGGGCGTCTGCTGCGCGACGGCAAGATGGTCGCCTGGCTCGCCGAGAGCGAAGGGCGCCCTGTCGGGTTGATCACCGCGACGACCGTGCATGCGATCTATGCCCGCGGCGCTTTCGGCGAAATCAACGAGGTCTATGTCGAGCCCGACTTCCGTGCCACCGGCCTGGCGCCTCGGCTGATCGAGACGGTGCGCGCCCACGGCCGCACGCAGGGCTGGAGCCGCATCCAGCTCTCGGCGCCGCAGGCTGGTACGGCGGGCGCCGAGCGTGCCTATGCCTTCTACGCTCGTCTCGGCTTCGGCGACGTCGGGCCGACGTTCATGGTCCCGCTCTGAGTCCGCTCTCCCGCGCGTGACTTTAGCCCCCGAAACGGCGAAGCCGTTATCCGGGGGCTTTTCATGGTTTCGCTCTAGCGCACCGG
>DATEDK010000010.1:0-5093 GCA_035281685.1 Kiloniellales bacterium
AAGGCTGACAGTGAAGTAAGTCGGCGCCTGCCCCTAAAATAGTTTGACATGGCGCTTGAACGCCTAATACGTCGCCCGTCCCCCTGAGAGGTCGAAGACGGCGCCGGTGGTGAAGGAGTTCTCCGCCGAGACCAGCCAGGCGACCAGCGCGGCGATCTCGTCGACCTCGACGAAGCGGCCGCGCGGGATCTTCGAGAGCATGTAGGCGATGTGGCTCTCGGTCATCTGCGCGAAGATCGCCGTCTTGGCCGCCGCGGGCGTGATGCAGTTGACCGCGATGTCGTGCCCCGCCAGCTCCTTGCCCAGCGACTTCGTGAGCGCGATCACCCCGGCCTTCGCCGCCGAGTAGGCCGCGGCGTTCGGATTGCCTTCCTTGCCGGCAATCGAGGCGACGTTGACGATGCGGCCGTAGCCCTGAGCGACCATGCCCGGCACCACCGCTTTGCAGCAGTGGAACACGCCGTCGAGGTCGGTCGCGACGACTCGGCGCCACTCTTCCACCGCATAGTCGGCGAGTGGCGCATTGGCGCCGGCAATGCCCGCGTTGTTCACCAGGATGTCGACCCCGCCGAGCCCTTCCATCGTGTATCGCAGGGCCTCCACCACCGAGTCGTAGTCGGAGACGTCGCAGGCGATCGAATACGAGCCCTCGGCGCCTTCGATCTTGCTCAGCACGACGGCACCGAAAACGAGATCGAGGTCCCAGATCGCCACGCGTGCTCCCGATGCGAGCAAGCGCCGCACGATGGCCAGACCGATGCCCTGAGCGCCACCCGTGACCACGGCGCGGCGGCCATTGAGATCGATGCTGTTCATGCGCCGAAGACGTTGAGCCGGGCGATCGCGGGACGCGACAGCACGGCGGCGAGGATCGCCGTGCGCCCGTCGGTGACCTCGCTCTCGGCAATGCGTGCGGCCGCCTCGCCGTCGCCGCGCTCCAGCGCGTCGCAGATCGCGTTGTGGCCGTCGCGCCAGGTCTGGCTGTGGTTCTGCGAGGCGTCCATCGTGAGGTAGAGCATGCGCGTCGCCTCGTTGAACACCTGCTCCAGCACCTGCGCCAGGCGCTCGTTGCCCGACGCGCGCGCGATGATCAAGTGGAAGTCGCGGTTCGCCCTGAGGAAGCGGCGCTCGCTCTCGCGGCTGCGGCTGCTGTAGCCGACCGAGGCGAGACGGCGCAGCTCGGCGAAATCGGCGGCGCTCAGCCGGCCGACCGCCAGGCGCAGTGAGGCCGGCTCCAGCAGCAGGCGCAGGTCCAGGAGCTCGTTGATGTCCTGCGGCGTCACCGGGCTCACGAGGTAGCCGCGGCGCGGCAGCGGCCGCACCAGCCCCTCCTGCTGCAGGCGGGCCAGCGCCGTGCGCACCGCCGCCATGCCGAGCTTCGTCTCCGCCAGCAGCTGCGACTGCGAGACGGCGGCGCCGGGCGCCAGCTCGCACTCCACGATCATCTGCCGGATGCGCCGGTAGGCGACATCGGAGAGCTGCGCGCCGCGCGGCCGACGCGCTTTCACCACCTTCTCACGCAGGGCCGCTGCCGTCATGGCCGGACCGATCGTCTCCCACCCCGTGCCGCGAAAGACTTGGCACAGTGCCCATCTTCGGTCGAGTCCGGCCAGACGGCAGCGCAGCGCCCATGCAACTACACCCGGCGACTACATCTGCTGATAGCTGCCGTCCTTGAACTGGTACCAGACGTAGGCGGCGGTCTTGAGGTCGCCCTTCTCGTCGAACTCCAGCGTGCCGATGATGGTGTCCCAGGGGTGCTCGCGCAGCTTCGCGGCCACGGCCTCGGCCTCGGTGGTGCCGGCCTCGTTGGCCGCCATCGCCCAGACCTGCACCGCGGCGTAGTTGGTCAGCGTATAGCCCTCGGGCTCGTAGCCCTGAGCGCGCAGCTTTTCGGCCACCGCCTGCGCGGTCGGGAAGTTGCGGGGATCGGCGGCGTTGGAGAACATCACGCCCTCGGCCGCCTCGCCGGCGATGGTCCAGAGCTCCTGGGTGTTCAGCGAGTCAGGCCCGATCATCTGCGGCTTGTAGCCTTGCTCGTGCGCCTGTTTGATGATCAGCGCCCCTTCGGTGTGATAGCCGCCGAGCACGATCACGTCGATCTGCGCTGCCTTCAGCTTGGACACCAGCGCGGTGTAGTCCTGCTCGCCCGCGGTGTAGGCTTCGTAGAGCGTCTCCTGCACACCCATGGAGTTCATCGTCGCCTTCACGATGTCGGCGTAGCCTTTGCCGCCAGTCGACTTGTCGTGCAGGATCGCGATCTTGCCGTTCTTGTAGTTCTCCGCGACCCAGCGGCCGGCGAAGCTGCCCTGCTGGTCGTCGCGTCCGCAGGTGCGGAAGATGGTGTCGATGCCCTTGGCGGCCGGACCCTCGGTCACCGCCGGGTTGGTCGACGACGGCGTGATCATCAGGATCCGTTCCTCGCCGTAGACGTCGGAGGCCGGCATGGTCGACCCGGAGCAGAAATGCCCGGCGACGAAGACCACGCCCTGGCTCACCATCTGGTTCGCCACCGCGGTCGCCTGCTTGGGATCGCAGACGTCGTCGCCGACCACCAGCTTGAGCTGCTGGCCGTTGACGCCGCCCGCGGCGTTGATGTCGGCGACCGCCGCCTCGGCGCCGCGCTGCAGCTGCATGCCGAAAGCGGCGTAGTCGCCGGTCATCGGCCCGGCCGTGCCGATCAGGATGTCGGCCTTCGCAACGGATAGGCTGGCCACCAGCGCGGCCAGGGCAAATGCGACTTTGCGCATGGTTGTAGCTCCCCTGTTCGAGTTGACTCTTCTTTCTTTGGCTTCTTCGTTCTCCTGGCGCTCAGACGAGCGCCAGCAGGCAGTCCTCCCGCAAAGGCTCCAGCGGCGTGCGATCGGAGGGCACGATGTAGTCGGGCCGGCGCGAGCCGCGCGTCTGGTTGTCGAGCGCGTTCACCGTCAGAGACATCAGCGTGCGGCCCCAGGGCGACATGTTCGGTCCCGAGGCGTGCAGGATGTTGGTGTGCGCGAAGATGACCGAGCCGGCCGGCCCCTGCGGGGTGACGATGCCCTTCTCGCGCATGGTCTTCTCGATGTGCTTCGTCTCCGCCCAGCGCGCCGGGTAGGACGTCAGCTTCGTGTCGATCGGCGGCAGCGGGTAGGTTTCCTTGTGGCTCTCCGGCACCAGCATCAGCGGGCCGTTGTAGGGCCCGACCTCCTCCATGAAGATCAGGCAGTTCACCACCGCCGGGCGCGGCATGCCGTCGTCGTGGTGGTAGGTCGGATAGTCCTGGTGCCAGGGCCACTGGTCGCCGCTGAACGGCGCCTTGAAGTTCACCACCATCTGGAAGACGTAGATCGGCCCGCCGACGAGCGAACGGACCGGACCGACGATCTTCGGGTGGCGCACCAGCGCGGCGAAGGCGTCGTTGTAGGCGTGCAGGTTGAAGATCGAGCGCGGCGTCCTGCCGTCCTTCTCCATCACCAGCTCACGGCGCGGGGTCTTCATCACCTCGCGCATCTCGCGGTTCAGCACGCCCATCTCCTCGGACGTGAAGAGGCCGGGGATGAAGAGATAGCCGCGGTCGTTGAATTCCTGGATCTGCGCTTGGCTCAATTGCATGGCATGAACTCCTGCTAGCGCCCCCAATCTATCGCTGGGCGAACTTCGCCCAGATGTCCTCCTCGGCGTTGACGAAGCGGCGCTCCAGGCGGCCGGAGAAGCCCAGCACCGCGTCGAGCTCGCTGCAGCCCATCCACCCGGCCCAGTCGGCCATGGCGATGCGCTCGCCGTTATCCTCGCCGACCAGCCGCACCTCCTCGCCCGGCTGCGGATCGTCGACGCCGTCGAGATCGAGCACCGTGTGCTCCAGCGAGGTGCCGATCACCGGCACGCGCCGCCCGCGCAATAGCGCCTCCGGCTGACCGTGCTGGCCGAGCCGGCGCATCCCGTCGCTGACGCCGAGCGGGATGACACCGACGCTGGCCGCGTTGCGGAGACTGTAGGCACCGCCGATGGCGAGCCCGGCGCCGGCCGGATGGCGCGCGACATGGATCAGCTGCGAGCCCAGGGTCTTCACCGCCGGGCGGAAGCCCTCCGCCACCGGCGCGATCGCCGGGAATGGCGTCAAGCCGTAGAGCAGGTGGCCGATGCAGACCGCGTTGGTCGGGTCCGGCAGGCCGGCGTAGAGGCCGCAGCTGCCCCAGAGCTGGGTGACCGCGGGCTCGATGCCGTCGCTCGCCAGCTCGCGCAACAGGCGGCCGAAGCCTTCGGCGCGCTCCTCGGCCCAGGCCTGGCCCTCGGCGTCGCCGAACGGCAGGTGGGTGTAGATGCCCTCGATGCTGAGGCCATCCATTCCCGCCATCGCGCGGATCGTCTCGCGCGCTTCGCCCAAGGGCGTGCCGAGCCGGCCGAGGCCGCTGTCGACCTTCACGTAGACGGTGGCGCGCGCCGCGGCGGCGGCGCGCGCCCCCACGAGATCGTAGACCGTCGGCACGAGGCCGGCGGCAACGAGCTCAGGGATTTGTTGGTGGGTATAGCCTCCGAAGAGGATCACCTTGAGGCCGAGGCCGGCCTGCCGGATCGCCAGCGCCTCGGGCACGTGGCCGGTCCAGACGGTGGTGCAACCGCGCCTGGCCAGCGCGCGCGAGACCTCCACCGCGCCATGGCCGTAGGCGTCGCCCTTGACCGCGGCGATCACTTGGCGGTCCGGCCCCGCGCGGCGGTCGAGCTCCGCGTAGTTGTGCTCGAGCGCGTCGAGGTCGATCTCCATCCAATTCGGCCGCTGCTGAAGGCCCGCCATGGCGTTCGCCTCTGACATGTCACATGCTCGCCCGGGGGATATCACGGACCTTGTCACGATTCAATGGTTCTCGTCCCCCTCGGCTCCGCCCTTGACCGGCCGCCTTCGCCGCGCCCTGCTGCAAGGGAAATCGGGGGTACCCATGAAGCTCTTGGTGATCGGCGCCGGCCTGTCGGGTCTGCTGGTAGCGAAGCGACGCGCGGCGGCCGGCGACGAGGTCATCGTGCTGGAGGCCCGTCAGCGTGTGGGCGGCCGGCTCTGGACGCTCAGAGGCCACTTTGCCGAGGGACAGTTCGGCGAGCTCGGTGCAGAGACTATCTAT
>DATEDK010000011.1:0-2168 GCA_035281685.1 Kiloniellales bacterium
GGCCAGGCTAACGCCGGTAATTCACCTCCCTCAAGGGCCTCCGCGAAACTCGTCACCCCGGATGCACCGCAGCGCGAAGCGGTGCGGTGCTGATCCGGGGCGCTCGGAACCCAAAGGAGCCCCGGATCTGCGCAGCAGCACTTCGTGCTGCAGCGCGTCCGGGGTGACGAGATCAGGTCAAGCCGAAGGTTTCGAAGAGATCCTAGCCTGGCCTCGCGCGCAGCATCGCGTTGCGCAGGTCCTCGGCTGCGGCGCGCGGATCGGGCGCGCCGGCGATGGCGGAGACCACGGCCAGGCCGTCGACGCCGGTCGCCATCACCTCGGCTGCGTTCTCTGCCTTGATGCCGCCGATCGCGCAGGCGGGGATCGCCGGCCAGCGACGGCGCAGCCGCGCGGTGCCCGCGGGCCCGAGGGCTGGCCCTGCATCGGTCTTGGTCGGCGTGGCATGGACCGGGCCGATGCCGAGATAGTCCACGATTCTGGGATCGACCGCGTGCGCCTCGGCATCGGTGCTGATCGAGAGGCCGAGGATGCGGTCGGGGCCGAGCTTGCGGCGGGCCTCGCCGGCATCCAGATCCTGCTGGCCGACGTGCAAACCGTCGGCGTCGGACGCCAGCGCCGCCTCGAGGTCGTCGTTGACGATCAGCGGAATGCCGAGCGGCCGCAGCACAGCCAGGAGCTCGCGCGCCAGGGCCGCAAGCTCTGCGCTGTGCAGCTGCTTCTCGCGGAGCTGCACCAGCGTGACGCCGCCCGCGACCGCCGCCTCGACCACCTCGACCAGCGGCCGGCCGGCGCAGTCGCCGCGGCCGACAACCAGATAAAGCCGCAGGTCGAAGGCGGGCTTCGTCATTCCAGCTTCAACCGTCCGACCGCCTTGCGGTCGAGCATCGCCAGCCGGTCGAGGAAGCGCACGCGGAAGCTGCCCGGTCCCTCGGCGCCCTCGGCCGCGAGCTCGCCCGCGATACCGTAGATCGCGAGCGCATGCACCGTGGCGTCGAACGGCGGAAGACCGAGCGCAAGCGTTGCGCCCACCAGCGCGGTGAGCCCGCAGCCCATCGCGGTCACCCGGGTCATCAGCGGATGGCCGTTGCCGATCGCGGCCAGGCGCGTGCCGTCGGTCACGTAGTCGGTGACGCCAGTGACCGCGACCACCGCGCCCAGCTCCTTGGCGAGGCTGCGCGCCACGCCCAGCGCATCGGTCGAGGCGTTGGCGCTGTCGACGCCGCGCGCCGCCGACTGGCCGCGCAGCGCCAGGATTTCCGAGGCATTGCCGCGGATCACCGTCGGCAGCTTGCCGACCAGGATGCGCAGCGTGGCGTCGCGGTAGGGCGTGGCGCCGGCGCCCACGGGATCGAGCACCCAGGGCTTGTGCAGCGCGACGGCCCGGTTGGCCGCGGTCTCCATCGCCACGACCCATTCCGGCTCGAGCGTGCCGATGTTGATGGTGAGCGCGCCGGCGATGGCGACCATGTCGGCCACCTCTTCCTGTGCGTGCGCCATCACCGGCGAGGCACCGACGGCAAGCAGCACGTTGGCCGCGAGATCCATGGCAACGAAGTTGATGATGTTGTGGACCAGCGGCGAACGGCCCCTGAGCGCCTCCACCGTGGACCAGAGCGCCTCCTGCGCGCCCACTGCTTGTCCTTGCATCGCGACCGCCCCTCCGTGCATCAATGGCCCTACCTAAGACCTGGGCCGCCGGCTGGCAATGCCGGCGCCGGAGCGATGCGGAACCGGGGATGACCGAAACCAACGCCTTCGAGCCGAGCGATACCGCGCGGCTCACCTGCCGCCTCCTGCTGGAGATCGAGGCCGTGCTGTTCCGGCCGGAGGACCCTTTCGTTTTCACCTCGGGCCGCGCCAGCCCGGTCTATGTCGACTGCCGCAAGATCATCGCCTACCCGCGCACGCGGGGGCTCCTGATGCAGCTGGGCGAGGACCTCCTGTTCCAGGACGTCGGCGCCGAGGCCTTCGACGTGATTGCCGGCGGCGAGACGGCGGGCATCCCCTTCGCCGCCTGGATGGCGGACCGCATGGGCCTGCCGATGACCTACATCCGCAAGAAGCCGAAGGGCTTCGGGCGCAACGCGCAGATCGAAGGCTTCTTCGAGCCGGGCGACCGCTTCCTCCTGGTCGAGGACCTGGCGACCGACGGCGCATCCAAGCTG
>DATEDK010000012.1:0-2377 GCA_035281685.1 Kiloniellales bacterium
GAGGGGACGGTGATGCAGGCCATCCTCGACGGCGAGGATGCCAACGCGAGCGCGAAAGCCTGGCTCACCGCCAATCCCGCGGTCTTGGACGGCTGGCTCAAGGGCGTGAGCACGGCCGATGGCGGCGAGGGTTTGCCGGCGGTCCGCGCATCGCTCGGGCTCTGATGACGCCGCGTCTGTCGCTGCGCGTCGACTTCGACAACGGCGATCGCCTCGGGCCCGGCAAGATCGCGCTGCTGGAGGCGATCAAGAAGACCGGCTCGATCTCCGCAGCCGGGCGCAGCTTCGGCATGGCCTACAGCCGCGCCTGGCAGCTGGTCGACGCGATGAACCGGATGTTCGCAGAACCGGTCATCGACGCGCAGGGTGGCGGGCGCCACGGCGGCGGCGCGCTGCTGACCCCTTTCGGCGAGCGCCTGGTGAGGCTCTACCGCTCGGCCGAAGCCAAGGTCGGCAAGAGCGCGGCCAAGGAGCTGCAGGCGCTGGAGGCAGCCCTCGCCAAGCCGGGCGGCAAGGCAAGGAAGCGTTAGGCGGCAAGCCGCGCGCGAGCCGCACGGGACCGAGCCCTGTGGATTTCTCATTTCCTGCACTGGGTCCCGCAACCTACCTTGCGGGCACCAGAGAGGCCCCAATGAAGATCACAGCGGTTCGCGCCGAGAGCTATGCCTGCCGGCAGCCGGCGGCGATCGTCACCGGCGACAACAGTTACGCCGAGATGAATTTCTCCATCGTGCGCGCGGAGACCGACGAGGGCGTGAACGGCTTCGGGCTGCTCTATGCCTCGAACCTGCCCGGTGGCGCGGAGACGATCAAAGCCTTCACCGCCGGCCTCGAGCCCCTTCTCCTCGGCAAGCATCCCTTCGACACCGAGCGGCACTTCGCGACGCTCTACCGGCCGTCGATGATGGGCCGGCGCAGCCTGACGACGCGCATCATCGGCGCCATCGACCTGGCGCTGCACGACATCAAGGGCAAGGCGCTGGGGCAGCCGCTCTGGCGGCTGCTCGGCGGCTACCGCAATTCCATTCCGGCCTACGTCGCCGGGGGCTACTACGTCGAAGGCAAGGGGCTGAAGGAGCTGGCGGCCGAGATGGAGAGCCACCTCGCCTTCGGCGCCAACGCGGTGAAGATGAAGATCGGCCGCGCCTCGATCATGGAGGACGTCGAACGCGTCCGCATCGTGCGCGAGACCATCGGGCCCGACGTGAAGCTGATGGTCGACAGCAACTCGGCCCACTCGCTGCCCGAAGCGATGGAATTCGCCCGGCGCATCGAGCAGTACGAGCCCTTCTGGTACGAGGATCCGCTCGGGGCCGACAACTACAAGGGCCACCGGCAGCTGCGTGACACGACGCGCATTCCGATCGCCACCGGCGAGAACGAGTACACGCGCTACGGCTTCCGCGACCTGATCGAGCACGAGGCCGCGCAGATCCTCTGCCCCGATGCGCAGCGCATGGGCGGCGTCACCGAGTTCATGAAGGCCTGCGCGCTGGCCCAGGCGCACGACATCCCGATCGCCACGCACGGCAACGCCGAGATCCATGCCCAGCTCGCCTGCGCCGTGCCGAATGGCATGATCATCGAGTTCTACCGCGAGAACAGCGACCCGACCTGGGGGCACATGTTCGACGAATATCTGACGCTGAAGGATGGCGCCGTGCATCTGTCGGAGCGCCCCGGCTTCGGCGTCGAGCTGAACGACGACTGGCTGCAACGCTTCCGCGTCGCCTGACCCAGGAAAGCAAGAACCGGAGGATCCCATGCCCGACGACCGCCGCCGCTCGCCGGAAACGAACCCCGCCGACCGCGACTACGTGCTGACCCGTCTGGCTCGCAAGGTTCCGGGCATGAACGTGGCCGACACCGCCACCGGCCAACTCGACATGCTCCGCTTGCGCGCCTATCGCCTCGGCCGCCTGCAGGCCGAACTCAAGAAGCTCGATGTCGGCGGCGTTCTGCTCGGCGATGCGCTCAACATCCGCTACGCCACCGGCGTCAGGAACATGCAGGCCTGGTCGCTGCACGCGCTGATCCGCATGGCCTTCGTGCCGACCGAGGGCAAGGCGGTCTGTTTCGAATACGGCGGCTCCGAGCATCTGGCGGCGCCGCTGGAGACCGTGGCCGAGGTGCGGCCTTCCGGCGGCACCTACCGCGCCGGCATCGATCGCGACGCCCAGGGCGAGCGCAACCCCGCGGTCGTCGCCTGGGCGGCGCAGGTGGCCGAGCTGGTGCGCCAGCAGGGCTCCTCGCGGCTCGCCATCGACCGCATGGTCGGCCATTTCGTGGCGCTGGCGCTGGCCGACCAGGGCCTCACCATCGTCGCCGGCGGCCCCGCCGTGGGCCAGGCGCAGGTGGTCAAGTCCTTCGACGAGGT
>DATEDK010000013.1:0-5387 GCA_035281685.1 Kiloniellales bacterium
GCACGCCCACGACGGCGCGTTGGAGACCGGCGGCACGCAGATCCAGCCGCTCGACTACTGCCGCGGCATCGCGCGCGCGGCCGCGAGCCGCGGCGCGCGGCTCTTCGAGGAAAGCCCGGCCTTGCGCCTGTCGCAGCAGAAGGGCGGCTGGGTCGTCGCCACGCCCAGGGGGCGCGTCGAGGCGAAGACCCTGGTGCTGGCCGGCGGCGGCTATCTCGGCAACCTGCATCCCGAGCTGGCCCAGGCGACGATCAGCGTCTCCACGCACATCGCGGCGACGGCGCCCTTGGGCGCGGAGCGTCTCGCGCGCGCGATCCGCGTGCGCCATGGGCTGCACGACACGCGCCGCGCCGGCGCCTATTACCGCCCGCTGGCCGACACGCGGCTGGTCTGGGGCGGGCGCCTGACGCTGCCCTGGGAGCGCGGCGGCAACACCGCCCAGTCGATAAAGCGCTGGATCGAGGAGACCTATCCGGTGCTGGGGCCGGTCACGATGGCGGTCGGCTGGCAGGGTTACATGTCCTTCGGCCGCTCGCGCATGGTGCAGCTCGGCCGGCTCGCCGATGGCGCCTGGTTCGCCAACGGCTTCGGCGGATCGGGGCTCGGCAGCACGGCGGTCGCCGGCCGCCTGCTGGCGCAGGCGATCACGGGCGAGAGCGACGAATGGCGGCGCTTTGCGCCCTTCGCGCTGCGCTGGACCGGCGGACCGCTGGGGCCGCTCGCCGCGCGCGCGGTTTATACGGGCTATCGGTTGGCGGACTGGGCGACGGGGCGCCGCCTGGACCTTGTGAAGAATCTCACAGCGATCGGGAAAGCGAGGGCTTAGAGGGAAGGCGAAACCCAGGATCGAGGGAGCTGTCACATGTTGCTGCAAGATGCCCGTGGCCTCGCGATGAGCGGGGCCGGTGCCGCCGAGCGCGAGGCCTACGAGACCGCGCTGCATCAGTTCAACTGCTACATCGGCGATCCGGTCGCCACGATTTCCGCGGCGCTCGCCGAGCGCCCCGACTTCGCCATGGGCCAGGTGATGAAGGCCTACCTCTTCCTCTCCAGCACGGAGGCCGGCGGCCTGCCGGTGGCGCGCGAGTGCCTCGAGGCGCTGAACAAGGCGCTGCTGAACGAGCGCGAGCGCGCCCATGCCGAGGTGGTCGAGACTTTGCTGGAAGGCCGCATGGAGGCGGCGCAGCAGAAGCTCGAGGCGATCCTCCTCACCTGGCCGCGTGACCTCTTGGCGCTGCAGATCGCGCACCTCTTCGACTTCTTCCTTGGCGACGCGCGCAACCTGCGCGACCGTGTCGCCCGCCGCCTGCACGCCTGGTCGGCGCGGGACGCCAGTTGGCACGCCATTCTCGGCATGCACGCCTTCGGCCTGGAGGAAATGGGCCAGTACGAGCAGGCGGAGGAAAAGGGCCGCGCCGCGGTCGAGCTCGAGAAGCGCGACGGCTGGGCCTGGCACGCCGTGGCCCATGTCAAGGAGATGCAGAACCGGCCGGACGAGGGCATCGCCTGGCTCGCCCCCAACGCCGAGCACTGGGGGCCGGATTCGATCTTCGACGTGCACAACTGGTGGCACCTCGCGCTCTTCCACCTGGAGCAGGACGAGACGCAGCGCGTGCTCGAGCTCTACGACGGCCCGATCCGGCAGGATCGCTCGTCGACCTCGCTCGACATGATCGACGCCTCGGCCATGCTATGGCGGCTGATGCTGCGCGGCGTGCCGGTCGGCCAGGCGCGCTGGGAGGAGATCGCCAACGCCTGGTCGCCCTTCGTCGAGGACGGCGTCTATGCCTTCAACGACGTGCACGGCCTCATGGCCTTCATCGGCGCCGAGCGCCATGACCTCGCAGACCGCCAGCTCGTCACGATCAAGCGGGCGGCGGCCGGCAAGGGCCAGATGGGCGAGGGGAGCAATCAGACCATGGCGCGCCAGGTCGGCGTGCCGGTGGCGGAGGCGCTGCTCGCCTTCGGTCGCGGCAAGTACGCCATCACCATCGAGAAGCTGCAGCACATCCGCCCGGTCGCCAACCGCTTCGGCGGCAGCCACGCGCAGCGCGACCTGATCGACCTGACTCTGATCGAGGCCGCCAAGCGATCCGGCCACCGCGAGCTGCTGGTGGCCCTCGCGGGTGAACGCGCCGCCGCCCGCCCGCACTCGCCGCTCGCCCGGCGCTATGCGGAGGCGGCGTAAGTATTCAGTCCCCTCTCCCGCGCGCAGCGCGGGGGAGGGTAGGGAGGGGGTGTCGACGATTGAGCTGCTTCGTCGAGACCCCCTCCCCAGCCCTCCCCCAGCTCCGCTGGGAGAGGGGGCTTGTGCTAACCCTCCGCGTGCGCGTGCTCGCGCAGCTTGGCGGCGTCCAGCACCACCATCTTGCCGTTCTTCGTGGTGATCAGGCCGGCCTTGGCGAAGGTCTTCAACTGCTTGTTCACCGCCTCGCGGGTGACGCCCAGCAGCTGGGCCAGCGCGCTCTGCGACAGCTTCGCGTCGATCACGATGCCGTCCGGGCCCCGCTGGCCGTGCGCGGTGGCGAGCGCGTCCAGGGTCTTGGCCAGCCGCTTGTGCAGGTCGAGGAAGACCGCGTCGCTGATGCGGTCGGTGACGACGCGCAGCCGCTCGCAGAGGAGCTCGATCAGGTGGCGCGCCAGCCGCGGCTCCCGCTCCATCAGCCCGAGGAAATCGCGACGCTGAATGGCGATCAGCCGGCTCGCGGAGAGCGCGCTGGCGTTGGCGCTGCGCGACAGGCCATCGAGCAGCGCGATCTCGCCGAAGAAGTCGCCGGGCTCCATCAGGTTGAGCGTCAACTCCTTGCCGTCCGGACCGGTCAGCCAGATGCGCACCAGGCCGGTGATCACGCCATAGAGCGCATCGCCGTCATCGCCCTGCCAGAACAGCACCTCGCCCGGCTCGAGCTGGCGCGGCAGAGCGAGCTGGGCAACACGGCCCAGCACCTCGGCGTCGAGACCGTTGAAGAGGTAGCTGCCGCGCAGCAAGGTCGCGCGGCCCTCGCCACTCATCGGGTCGGCTGTCATTTGCTGAGGACCCCTTCCGTGAGGGTGCTTGCGGCCTCGCGATTCCGGTGCAACTGCCGCCTTGAGTCGCCGCCACCGGCGGCGGAGACTTCGGGCGAGAAACTCCCGGCATTATCCAAGGAATTGGTTTCATGTCACGCCGATATCCCCGTCGAAGCGCTTTGCAGCTTGCCGGTGCCGCCGGCCTCGTGGCGGTACTGCCCCGGACCGCGCCGGCGGAGGAGCCGACCTGCCGCGTGCTTCAGCTGGTGGGTGAAGCCTGGCGCGACGTCGGCGGGACCCAGAGCCCGCTTGCGCTGGGCGATGGTCTCTCCGCCGGCGACCGCGTCGGCACCGGGAGCGACAGCAAGGTGAAGCTGCTCTTCGTCGATGGCTCCGCCCTGATCGTGGGGCCGGAGAGCGAGGTTGGTGTTGCGATCTTCGATCCCCAGCCCAAGGAGGGGGTCGCGCTCTTCCTGCTGCTGGTCGGCACCCTGCGGGTCTCGGTGGGCGACAGCGTGAGCTGGCAGAGCTACGAGGTGCAGGGCGGCACGGCCGTCGCCTCGGTGCGCGCGACCGAATGGGCGATGCAGGTGGACGCGAAGGGCACCGCAGTGCTGTGCGTGGACGGTGCCGTCCACGTCCGGCCGAGGCTGACCGGCGGGACAACGCCGGAGCCAGGCATGGAAGGCGTCGTGCTGCAGCCGGGGGAGGGCACCGACGTCGCTCCCAACACGGCACCGACTCCCCCGAAGACCTGGGGCGCGGCGCGCCGCGACAAGCTGCTGGCCCTGCTGACCCTGCCCTGATGCGGCTCTGGCGGGGGACGGCCGGCAACGCCGCAGCCCTGCGGCTGCGCCTCTGGATCGGTTTCATCGTGGCCCTGCTGCTGGGCGCCGCTTTCGGCGCGGCGCAGCTCACCCCCTGGGGACGCGACCTCATGCAGGAAGTCGAGGGGCGCACGCTCGACTGGCGGTTCCGCCTGCGCGGCCCGGCGCCGCCGCCGGGCGACGTCGTGATCCTGGCGATCGACGATGCCTCGCTGGCCACCCTGGGGCGCTGGCCGCTGCCGCGCGCCCGCTGGGCCGAGATGCTGGATCGGCTGCGCGCCGCCGGGGCGCGCACGGTCGCCTTCGACCTGCTGCTGGCGGAGCCGGAGCAGGGCAGCTCCGGGGTCGGCCTGGCGCATGGCGACCTGCGATTGCTCGAGGCGCTTGTGGCGCAGGGCAACGCGGTGCTGGCGATGGCCCTGCTGTTCCAGTCGACCATGCCGATCACCGCCGAGCAGCAGAGCATCCTCGAGGCGGCGGGCTACAGCGTCATCCAACGCCCGGCGGACAGTGAAAGCCAGCCGCAGGCAACCGAGGGAGTGCTGCTGCCGCTGGCGCCCTTTGCGCGGGTCGCGAGCCTCGGGCACGTCACGCTGATCCTTGACGAGGACGGCTCGCTGCGCCGCCTGCATCTTGCCCTGTCGGTCGGCGACGTCATGATGCCGGCCTTCCCGGTGGTGGCGGTGCGCCGCCACCTCGGACTCGCCGGCGACCAGCTTTCGCTCTCGCTCGACGGTCATCTCACGCTGGGCCAGCAGCGCTTTGCGCTGGACCGCACGCTCGCCCTGCCGATCAACTACTACGGTCCGGCCGGCACCGTGCCGACCTACTCGCTCGCCAGTCTGCTGGCGGGCGACATCCCGGACAGCGTCTTCGCCGAAAAGCTCGTGGTCGTCGGCGTCACCGCCCTCGCTCTGGGCGACACCTATCCCTCCCCCTTCGACAAGCTGCTGCCGGGCGTCGAGATGCTGGCGACTTCGATGGCTAACCTGCTCGCAGACGAGCCGCTGTTGCGCCCGCTCGGCATCGAGAACTGGGAGGCGGCGGCCACTGTCTTCGCCGCGCTCCTCGCCTGGGCGATCGCCAACCTGGCGCGGCCGCAGGTGGCAGCCCTGCTGGGCCTGCTGGCGCTGATCCTCTGGCTGGGCGGCGCCTACCTTGCCTTCACCCAGTACCATCTCTGGATCGCGGTTGCATGGCCGACGCTGAGCTTCATGCTGACGGCCGTCCTGCTGGCCGGCGGCCGCAGCGCGCACGAGCGGCGGCTGCGCCGCGAGGCCGAGCGGCAGCGGCGCAACCTGGCGCGCTATGTCTCGCCGGTACTGGCCGACCACTTGGCGAGCGAGGAGGAACCGGCCTTCGGGCAGCCGCTGCAGGATGCCGCGATCCTCTTCTGCGATCTCTCGGGCTTCACGCGCCTGGCCGAGGCCGAGGGTCCGGAGGCGACCGCGCGTTTCCTGCGCGAGCTGCACAGCCGGATCGAGGAGGCGGTGACCCTGCACCAGGGCGTCATCGTGCAGTTCCTGGGCGACGGCGCCTTGGTGCTCTTCG
>DATEDK010000014.1:0-3444 GCA_035281685.1 Kiloniellales bacterium
ATCATCCGTCAGGCGCGTGAGCAGGGCCTGAAGGCCCAGCTCCTTGGCCCGGACTCGCTGAATACCCTGGAGTTCGTGACCATCGCCGGCGAGGCGGCCGAGGGCGTGATGTTCACCAACGCGGCGGAGGCTCGCAACCTGCCCTCCGCCAAGGCGGTGGTCGACAAGATCCGTGCCGGCGGCTTTGAGCCGGAAGGCTACACCCTGACCACCTACGCGGCGGTCCAGGTGTGGGCGATGGCCGCCAATGAGGCCAAGACCACGGATGCGGGCGACCTCGCCGATGTGCTGCGCAGCCACGACTGGGATACGGTGATCGGCACGATCGGCTTCGACGACAAGGGCGACCTCAAGCAGTCGGCCTACGTCTGGTACGTGTTCAAGGACGGCAACTACTCCGAGATGTAAGCCGTTCCTGACTTGGCTTTCGCGAGGGCCCGGCGGGCGACCACCGGGCCCTTTGCTTTTGGCCGCAGGTCACCTCTTGCGAGGGGAGACCTCTCTGCGAAACATGAATCCCGAAGCGGTCTTCCCGGAAAGCGCGCAGCGCTTATCCGGGACCCATGGAACGGGAGGTGCGGGACGCAGTGTTCCGAGCTTTCCGATCCATGGGTCCCGGCTCTCCGCTTCACTCCGGCCGGGAAGGCAAAAATGGGGATGAGCATTTCACCCCACACCTTGGGCACCGCTTTTCGCTCAACCGCCGCCTATGGTAGCCTGCCCATAGGTTGAGAAGGGCAGGGGCCGTGGCCGAAACCATCGCGCTGGCGAGCGACCATGCGGGCTTTGCGCTGAAAGAGGCGCTGAAGGCCGAGGCCGTGGCGCTCGGCCACCAGGTGATCGACCTCGGCACCGACGGTCCGGCCTCGGTCGACTACCCCGACTTCGGCCGGGCGGCCGCGGCGGCGGTGGCCGAGGGGCGCGCGCGCTTCGGCGTGATCTGCTGCGGCACCGGCATCGGGATCTCGATGGCCGCGAACCGCGACCCGCGCGTGCGCGCGGCGCTCTGCCACGACGCCACCACCGCGCGCCTGGCGCGCGAGCACAACGACGCCAACATCCTGGCGCTCGGCGGCCGCATCGTCGGCGAGGAGGTCGCGCGCGAGTGCTTGCGCGTCTTTCTTTCGACAGCCTTCGCCGCCGGCCGGCATACACCACGCGTGGCCAAGCTCGGCGGTTCCGCCTGAGCCAACCCACCCCCGAGGACCAGCCGAGGACGACGATGGCGAAGAAGCCGCTGAAGAAGACCGCGAAGAAGGATGCCCCGAAGAACAAAGTTGGGGCCGCGAAGAAGGATAAGGCGAGGAAGAAGCCCGGCGGCAAGGCCAAGCGCGTGGGTGGCGGCGTGAAGCGAGTCGCCAGGGTCGCGGCTCCGATCCTGCGCAAGGTGAAGCCCGGCTTCTTCACCGCGCCGCTCGGCGAGGCCGATCCGGCGCTGGCCGAGGCGGTCCGGGGCGAGCTCGGCCGCCAGCGCGACCAGATCGAGCTGATCGCGTCGGAGAACATCGTCAGCCGTGCCGTGCTCGAGGCGCAGGGCTCTGTGCTGACCAACAAGTACGCCGAAGGCTATCCCGGCCGGCGCTACTACAACGGCTGCGAGTTCGTCGACGTCGTCGAGCAGCTCGCCATCGATCGCGCCAAGAAGCTCTTCGGCTGCAACTTCGTGAACGTGCAGCCGCACTCCGGCGCGCAGGCGAACCAGTGCGTGATGCTGGCGCTCATGCAGCCGGGCGACAGCTTCCTCGGCCTGTCGCTGGCGGCGGGAGGTCACCTGACGCACGGCGCGGCACCCAACCTCTCCGGCAAGTGGTTCAAGGCCGTGCAGTACGGCGTGCGCCGCGAGGATCATCTGGTCGACTTCGAGCAGGTCGAGCGTCTCGCCCAGGAGCACAGGCCGAAGGTGATCATCGCCGGCGGCTCGGCCTATCCTCGCCACTTCGACTTCGCGCGCTTCCGCGAGATCGCCGACAGCGTCGGCGCCTATTTCTGGGTCGACATGGCGCACTTCGCCGGCCTGGTGGCCGCCGGCCTGCATCCCTCGCCGCTGCCGCACGCCCACGTCGTCAGCACGACGACGCACAAGACGCTGCGCGGCGCGCGCGGCGGCATGGTGCTGGCGATGGACGAGGAGATCGGCAAGAAGATCAACTCCGCTGCCTTCCCCGGCCTGCAGGGCGGCCCCTTGATGCATGCCATCGCCGGCAAGGCGGCGGCGCTGGGCGAGGCCCTGAAGCCGGAGTTCAAAAAGTACAGCCAGCGCATCCTCGACAACGCCCAGGCGCTGGCGAAGTCGATGAAGGACGCCGGCTTCGACCTGGTTGCCGGCGGCACCGACACGCACCTCATGCTGGTGGACCTCCGGCCGAAGCAGCTGACCGGCAACGTCGCCGCGGAGTCGCTGGAGCGCGCCGGCATCACCTGCAACAAGAACGGCGTGCCCTTCGACCCGGAGAAGCCGACGGTCACCTCCGGCATCCGCCTGGGCACGCCGGCCGGCACGACGCGCGGCTTCGGCACCGCGGAGTTCACCGAGGTCGGCCACATGATCGAGCGCGTGCTCGACGCGCGCGGCGACGCCGGGGTCGAGCGCGAGGTGCGCAAGGAGGTGCTGGCACTCTGCCGGCGCTTCCCGATCTACGACACGATGTGAGAGGGCGGGGAAGGGGGCGGTACCAGGGATGCGCTGTCCGTTCTGCAGTCACGACGACACGCAGGTGAAGGACTCGCGGCCGACGGAGGACAACAGCGCCATCCGCCGGCGCCGGCAGTGTCCGAACTGCGGCGCGCGCTTCACCACCTTCGAGCGCGTCCAGCTGCGCGAGCTGGTGGTGATCAAGAGCAACGGCACGCGCGAGCCCTTCGACCGCGAGAAGCTGCTGCGCTCGATGAACCTGGCGCTGCAAAAGCGTCCGGTGGAGTCCGAGCGCATCGACCGCATCGTCAACGGCATCCAGCGCCGCCTGGAGAGCTCGGGCGAGACCGAGATTCCCTCGAAGGTGATCGGCGAGCTGGTGATGGACGCGCTGGCGAACCTCGACCAGGTCGCCTACGTGCGCTTCGCTTCGGTCTACCGCAACTTCCGCGAGGCGCGCGACTTCGAGGAGTTCATCGGCAAGCTCGCGCCGGACAAGGAGTGAGCACAAGGGCAACTCCTTCCCTGTCATCCCGGAAGCCGCGCAGCGGCTATCCGGGACCCAGGGGCCAAGGAGCGCGCCTGATGGCCCCTGGGTCCCGGCTCTCGCCGCGCTCGGCCGGGATGACAGGAATCGGGTGATGGCCGGATCGGCAATCGACGAAGCCCACATGGCGGCGGCGCTCGCCCTGGCGCGCCGCGGCCTGGGGCAGGTCTGGCCGAACCCGGCGGTCGGCTGCGTCATCGTCAAGGATGGCCGCGCCGTCGGCCGGGGCTGGACCCAGCCCGGCGGCCGCCCGCACGCGGAAACC
>DATEDK010000015.1:0-3287 GCA_035281685.1 Kiloniellales bacterium
AGCCGAGGCAGCAGGACGAGGACGAGGATGATGGCGAGGACGACGACCTGATCGGCCGCATCCTCGAGGAGCTGGAGAATCCCGGCCCCGCGCCCGACATCCCGCCGCCCCGCGCGGAAGACCCGTCGAAGGACAAATAGAACCAACCGCCCCTCACCCTGTCCCTCTCCCCGCTATCGCGGGGCGAAGGGACGGCAGCGTCGCCAGCGGGCCAGGGGTTCCCTCGCCCCGCGGAGCGGGGAGAGGGACAGGGTGAGGGGCTTTCGTTCGTTCAGTGCTCCGGCAGTGCGCGGTGCAGCTTGTCGTGCGCGGCGCCGGGACGCGCCAGCAGGAGCCAGGAGAGCAGCATGGCGAGCGCCGCGGCGGCGATCGCGCCGGTCATCGGCACGGCGGTGCCGTCGTGCAGATGGCCGACCGCGATGCCGACCAGCGCGGCGATGGCCATCTGCAGGCAGCCGAGCAGCGAGGAGGCGGCACCTGCCATGCGCGGGTAGTAGCGCAGCGCCCCCGCCATGGCGTTCGGCAGCAGCAGTCCGCAGCCGACGAGATAGAGCGTCATCGGGATCAGGATCGAGGCCACGCTCGGCGTCACGCCCAGCGCGAGGCCGATGCCGAGCGCCCCGGCGACGCAGGCGGCGAGCACACCCAGCGCCAGCAGGCGCTCGCTGCCGAGCCGATGGCCGATCCGTCCCGAGGTGAAGGTGCCCACCATGTAGCCCAGCACCACGGCAGCGAAGGCGAAGCCGTAGGCTGCGGGCGAGAGGCCGACGACGTCGATCAAGAGGAACGACGAGCCGGAGATGAAGGCGAAAATGCCGGCATAGGCGAAGGAGGCCATCAGCGCGTGGCCGATGTAGCTGCGATGGCCGACCAGCGTCGCGAAGTTGCCGAGGATGCGGCGCGGTCGCGTCGCCGTGGGGTCTGGGTGGTGGTTGGTCTCCGGCTGGCGCAGGCCCATGACGACCAGCAGGAAGAGCGAGACCGCCGCCAGCGCCCAGAAGTTCGCGCGCCAGCCGAACAGCGTCTCCAGCAGCCCGCCGATGATCGGGCCGATCGCCGGTGCCAGCGCCCAGGCGGTCGCCATGTAGGAGAAGACCTTGGCCGCACGCGCCGGCCCGTAGATGTCGCGCACCACGGCACGGCCGATGACCGGCCCGGCACAGGCGCCGAGCGCCTGCAGGAAGCGCGCTGCCAGCAGCACCTCGAGGGAAGGCGCGAAGGCGGCCAGCACGGAGGCCGCGAGGAAGACGGCGAAGCCCGCCAGCATCACCGGGCGGCGGCCGAAGCGGTCGCTGAGCGGCCCGCTGAACAGCTGGCTGACCGCGAAGCCGGCAATGTAGACCGAGAGCGTCAGCTGGATATCGGCGACCGAGCGGCCGAAGGCGATGCCGATCGATGGCAGCGAAGGCAGATAGAGGTCGGTCGCCAGCGGCCCCAGGCCCACCGCCAGCGTCAGCAGCGCCGCCAGCGTCAGCGACTCCGGCGGCAGGAAGCGTCGCGTGCCGGCAGGCGGCGGCAGGGGCTGGCTGTCGGGCAAGGCAGGGGTCCTCGGCAGGCGCTGAGGAGGCTCCTATACTGCCGCTCCCCTGGCGGCAACGGAGCCTGACGCATGGCTAAGCGGCGCGAAGGCGAGCCCTTCATGGCGGCCCCCGACTACGGCCGCAGCCTCGCCGGCTTCAACGTGAACCTGCTGGTGAAGGACGTGCGCCGCGCGCTGGACTTCCAGGAGCAGGTGCTGGAGCTGACGCCGGTCTACTGGGACAGCGACTTCGCCGTGATGCGCCACGGCCAGGTGCAGTGGATGCTGCACGCCGACCACACCTACGACAAGCATCCGCTCTCGCCGCTCCTGGGCGACGGCGCGGTGCGCGGTCTCGGCTGCGAGCTGCGCCTCTACGACATCGATCCCGACGCCGCCGAGGCGCGCGCCCGGGCGAAAGGCTACGAGGTGCTGCAGCCCTCGACCGACAAGCCGCACGGCCTGCGCGAGGTCTACCTGCTCGACGCCGACAACTATCTCTGGGTGCCGGGGAAGAAGATCGGACTGTAGTACCCTCCACCACGCGCAGCGTGGGGGAGGGTAGGGAGGGGGTGTCGACGGTAGAGCTGCTTCGTCGAGACCCCCTCCCAACCCTCCCCCAGCTCCGCTGGTGGAGGGCTTTGACCTACTCCGCCGGCTGTTCCACCGGCGCCTCGTCCTTCTTCTTCTCCAGGTCCTCGCCGGTCACCTGGTCGACGCGCTTCATGGAGAGCTTCACCTTGCCGCGGTCGTCCAGCCCGATGCACTTCACCTTCACCAGGTCGCCTTCCTTGACCACGTCCTCGACCTTGGCGACGCGCTTGGGCGCCAGCTCGGAGATGTGGACCAGGCCGTCGCGCGGCCCGAGGAAGTTCACGAAGGCGCCGAACTCGACCACCTTCACCACCTTGCCGCTGTAGATCTGGCCGACCTCGGGCTCGGCGACGATCGAGCGGATCCAGTCGATCGCCTTCTGCGCCGCGTTGCCGTCGACGGCGGCGACCTTGATCGTGCCGTCGTCCTCGATGTCGATCTTGGCGCCGGTGGTCTCGGTGATCTCGCGGATCACCTTGCCGCCGGTGCCGATCACCTCGCGGATCTTGTCCTTCGGGATGGTGATGACGGTGATGCGCGGCGCGTTGTCCGACACGCTCGAGCGCGCGTTGCCCAGCGCCTTCGCCATCTCGTGCAGGATGTGCAGGCGGCCGTCCTTCGCCTGCGCCAGCGCCGTCTTCATGATCTCCGGCGTGATCGAGGTGATCTTGATGTCCATCTGCAGCGAGGTGACGCCTTGCTCGGTGCCGGCCACCTTGAAGTCCATGTCGCCCAGATGGTCCTCGTCGCCCAGGATGTCGGAGAGCACGGCGATGCCCTCTTCCTCCTTGATCAGACCCATGGCGATGCCGGCGCAGGGGCGCTGCAGCGGCACGCCCGCGTCCATCAGCGAGAGCGAAGAGCCGCAGACCGTCGCCATCGATGAAGAGCCGTTCGATTCGGTGATCTCGGAGACCACGCGCAGCGTGTAGGGGAAGTCCTCCTTCGCCGGCAGCAGCGGCCGGATCGCCCGCCAGGCCAGCTTGCCGTGGCCGATCTCGCGGCGACCGGGCGAGCCCATGCGGCCGGCCTCGCCGACCGAATAGGGCGGGAAATTGTAGTGGAGCAGGAAATGCTCCCGGTACTCGCCTTCGAGCGCGTCGATGATCTGCTCGTCCTGGCCGGTGCCGAGCGTGGCCACGACCAGCGCCTGGGTCTCGCCGCGGGTGAACAG
>DATEDK010000016.1:0-3975 GCA_035281685.1 Kiloniellales bacterium
CTGATCCAGCTCCTCCTTGATCTTCTGCGCGCCGGCGAGCTGCTGCTTTTCCTTCTGCCACTCGGCGGTCAGTGCGTTCGACTTCTCCTCGAGCTCGGCCAGCTCCTTCTCGAGCGTGGCGAGGCGGTCCTTGGAGGCGGCGTCGCTCTCCTTGCGCAGTGCGGCCTGCTCGATCTTCAGCTGGATGATCCGGCGGTCGAGCTCGTCGATCTCCTCCGGCTTGGAGTCCACCTCCATGCGCAGCCGGCTCGCCGCTTCGTCGACCAGGTCGATCGCCTTGTCCGGCAGGAAGCGGTCGGTGATGTAGCGGTTGGAGAGCGTGGCCGCGGCCACCAGCGCGCTGTCGGTGATGCGCACGCCGTGGTGCAGCTCGTACTTCTCCTTGAGGCCGCGCAGGATCGAGATGGTGTCGGCGACCGACGGCTCGCCCACGAAGACCGGCTGGAAGCGCCGCGCGAGCGCGGCGTCCTTCTCGACGTGCTTCCTGTACTCGTCGAGCGTGGTCGCGCCGACGCAGTGCAGCTCGCCCCGCGCGAGAGCCGGCTTCAGCATGTTGGAGGCGTCCATCGCGCCTTCCGCCTTGCCGGCGCCGACCAGCGTGTGCATCTCGTCGATGAAGAGCACGATGTCGCCGGCCGCGGCGGAGATCTCCTGCAGCACGGCCTTCAGGCGCTCCTCGAACTCGCCGCGGAACTTCGCGCCGGCGACCAGCGCGCCCAGATCGAGCGCCAGCAGCTTCTTGTCCTTCAGGCTCTCCGGCACGTCGCCCTTGACGATGCGCTGCGCCAGGCCCTCGACGATGGCGGTCTTGCCCACGCCGGGTTCGCCGATCAGCACGGGGTTGTTCTTGGTGCGGCGGGAAAGCACCTGGATGGTGCGGCGGATCTCCTCGTCGCGGCCGATGACGGGATCGACCTTGCCCTCGCGCGCCGCCTGGGTCAGGTCGCGCGCGTACTTCTTGAGCGCGTCGTAGCCGGCCTCGGCCGAGGCCGTGTCGGCCGTGCGGCCCTTGCGCAGCTGCTCGACCGCGGCGTTCAGCGCCTGCGGCGTGACGCCGGCGTCCGCCAGCGCCTTGCCGGCGCCGCTGGACTTGTCCATCGCGATGGCGAGCAGCAGGCGCTCGACGGTGACGAAGGAGTCGCCCGCCTTCTCGGCCAGCTTCTCCGCCTGCGTGAAGATGCGGGCGGTGCCGGGATCGAGGTGCAGCTGCCCGGCGCCGCCGCCGGAGACCTTGGGCAGCTTCGCCAGCTCCTCCTCGTTGCGCTGCCTGGCGCGCGCCGGATCGCCGCCGGCGGCGCGAATCAGGTTCGCCGCCAAGCCTTCGCGGTCGTCGATCAGAACTTTCAGGAGATGCTCGGGAGTGAGCCGCTGGTGGCCCTCGCCCAGAGCCCAGGTCTGCGCCGATTGCAGGAAGCCGCGGGCGCGCTCGCTGTACTTCTCGAGATCCATTCGCCTTGCCCTCTCGTCGGCCCGCCCCGAAGGCGCGGCGCCGCTGATGCGTTGACTGGGAATACCCTGCCCGGAACGGCGCAGGGCTTCGCGAGTGCCATTTGCCGGCCCTCGTTATCGAAAAGATGGGCCGAAGCGGGAGGGGCGCAAGGGGGCGGCTAGGCGCGGGCGTCGTTTTGGTACCCCTCCACCAGCGAAGCTGGGGGAGGGTTGGGGTGGGGGTCAAGACGAAGCAGCTCGACCATCGACACCCCCTCCCTACCCTCCCCCATGCTGCGCATGGTGGAGGGAATCAGATCTCGCCCGCCGCCTTCAGGCTGTCACGCAGCCAGTCCAGGGCACCAGGTGTGTCCTGCCAAACATCCAGATGATCCAAAGCATAGAGCTGTCCTTCGCCGCGGCTGCCCGGCAGCTGATCCACCGATGCGGATTTCGGAAACGTTCGCGTGCCGATCAGGTATTCGGCGGCGAATCGATTCCGCTTCAATGCCGCCGAAAGGTGGGCTTGGGCGGCGACACCCCTACCGCCCCGGCGAAAGGACAAGAGCGCCCAGTTGTACGCCCAGCTTGCCGAAGGCTCGTCCGGATAGCGGCGCAACAGCCGCTCCAACTCATCGAGATCGTTGAGCTCGAACAAGGCCAGAGTGGCAAGAGTCCTGACCCTGAGCGTCTCACTCGGCCAAAGGTCGAGAATGCCTGTGAAGTGCCGCATGGCCTCGGCGAATTCGCCGCGCAGGCTGTGGGCTTCGGCTAGGTATAAGCGGGCGCGCAGATAAGGCAGGGTTTCAGGCGCCGTTCCGAACCGGCCCGCGAAGCGCTCGAGGGCACGCTCGCCCATGGCCTGCACCGCCATGCCAAGCGCCGTCTCCAGCAGGTCCAGCCGTTCCGGCTCGTCATCGTCCAGCTGGTCGGCCAGGATAACCAGAGCGTCGCTGCACAGCGGATCGAACTTCAGCGCATCCAACGCCAAGTCTTGCGCCACCTGGTCGTCGGGTTCGTCCCACGCCATCTCAATGAAGTCCGCTGCAAGGCCCCTGGGGTCCGTCTCGGCTTTCTCCCTGAACGCGGCGATCGCCTCCCGCAGCGATTCGGCCTCCTCGATCGCCCCTTGATCCAGATGCGAGTCGCTTCGCTTCGGCTTCCTGGATCTCGACTTCGGCATCGCTCAGTCCCTGTGCCCGCCCTTGCGGAAGCCGTCCGCCGGATAGACGCCGAGGATCTTCACCTCGCGCGAGAAGAAGGAGAGCTCCTCCAGCGCCAGCCGCACCAGGCGGTCGTCCGGGTGGCCGTCGATGTCGGCGTAGAACTGCGCCACGGTGAAGCCGTGGTCGATGATGTAGCTCTCCAGCTTGGTGATGTTGACGCCGTTGGTGGCGAAGCCGCCGAGCGCCTTGTAGAGCGCCGCCGGCACCGAGCGCACGCGGAAGACGAAGGAGGTGATCACCGGGCCGTCGTTGGCTTCCGGATGGATCGGGTCCTTGGCCAGAATGACGAAACGCGTGGTGTTGTCGCCGGCGTCCTGCACGTCGGGCGCGACGGTGGCGAGCCCGTAGATCTCGCCGGCGAGCTTGCTGGCGAGCGCCGCCTTGCCGGGATCCCCCTGCCGTGCCACCTCGGCGGCCGAGCCCGCCGTGTCGGCGGCGATCACCGCCTTCAGCCCGTTCTTGCGCAGGTAGTTGCGGCACTGCGAGAGCGCCTGCACGTGGCTGTACACCTCCTTGACGGATTGCAGGGTGGCGCCCTTCGGCGCCAGCAACTGATGCCGCACCCGCTGGAAGTGCTCGCCCACGATGTGCAGGCCGGACTCCGGTAGGAGATGGTGCACGTCGGCGACGCGCCCGGCCGAAGAGTTGTCGATCGGGATCATCGCCAGGCGCGCGTCGCCGCTCGCCACCGCCTGAAAGGCATCCTCGAAGGATGCCGACGGCAGGGTCTGCCAGTCCGGGTAGCGGGCCCGGCAGGCCATGTCGGAATAGGCCCCGGGCAGGCCCTGGAAGGCGATGCGGTCCGTCATCGTCGAGTCCGCTGTGAGGCTGACGCTGCCTAGCTTTCCGGCAGCAGCGCGCGGGCGCGCGCGAGGTCGCCGGGAGTATCGACACCGAGCGGAACCGAGTCAACGAGCGCCACGTCGATGCGCATCCCCGCTTCGAGCGCGCGCAGCTGCTCCAGCTTCTCGCGCTTCTCCAAGGGCGAGGGCGGCAGCGACACGAAGCGCGCCAGCGCCTGGCGCCGGAAGGCATAGAGGCCGATGTGGTGGAACAGCGGCAGGTCGTCCTCCGCGCCGGACCAGGGTATCGGCGCGCGGCTGAAGTAGAGCGCGCGGGCGACCGGACGCTCGGGCGAGAGCGCGGCCGCGACCTTGGTGACGTTCGGGCTGCGCCGCTCCTCGATGCGCTGGATCGTGGCGGCCAGCGTGCCGATGTCCACCGCCGGGTCGGCCAGCGGGTTCAGGGCCGCGTGGATGTCCGCCGGCGGGACGATCGGCAGGTCGCCCTGCACGTTGACCACGACGTCGTGCCGGCCCTC
>DATEDK010000017.1:0-2118 GCA_035281685.1 Kiloniellales bacterium
CTCCAGGTAGCGCGCGATCTGCTCCTGGTCGTCGCGCGCCGGGTCGACGGTGACGAAAAGAGGCTGAATCCGGTCGACCACCTCCGGCGGCAGGCGATCGAGCGCCCGGCTCATCGCGAGGAGCGCCGTGGGGCAGGCGTCGACGCAGTTGGTGAAGCCGAAGTAGACGAGCAGGTACTTGCCGGAAAAGTCCTGATCGCTGCGGCGCTGGCCATGCTGGTCGGTCAGCGAGAAGGCGCCGCCGATCGCCGCGGTGCCGGTGCCGGTGACCGGGCCGCTGCGGATATCGTCGCTATCGCGGTCAAGATACCAGCCGATGGCGACCGCCATGGCCAGCACCAGCACCGCGGCGCCGATGACGAGAGCTATGCGCTGCATGGCGGCGAGCCTAGTGGCTGAGACGGAGCGGAGCCATGCGGCTGCCGGTCGCCACAGCGCCCCTCTCCCAGCGAAGCTGGGGGAGGGGTTGGGGAGGGGGTGTCGACGAAGCAGCTCAACCGTCGACACCCCCTCCCCAACCCTCCCCCGCGCTACGCGCGGGAGAGGGAGTCCTTACTTCGGCAGCGCGTTGCGCAGCGCGTCGGCGTGCACGTTCGAGGCCATGCCCTTCACCACGATGTCCTCGGCGGAGAACTTGGTGCCGTAGTAGTACTGGTTGCGCGTCTGCTCCTCGCCGAGCACGGCGCCCTCCAGGCTGACGCCGCCGAAGAGGCCGACCGCGCGGCCGAAGGTGTAGATGTCGTTCTCGAAGGCGCCGGCGGTGCCCGCCTCGGCGTTGCGGCCGATCGGGCCCACCGCCATCGAGGCATCGGCACCGAGCTTGATGTTGTTGCGCAGCACGCGGCCGAGCGCGTCGGCGTTCATGATGGTCAGCACCACCTCGGAGACCTGGCCGCCGATCTGCAGGCCGAGGCTGGCGGCGCCCATGTAATAGAAGGCCGGGTAGCTCCAGGTGCCGTTCTCCAGCTTGCCGAGCAGCACGCCGGTACCGCCCTCGCCGCCGAGGATGAACCCGCCCTTGATCAGCTCCGGAAAGATCGCGATGCCCCTGGCCTTGACGATGTAGTCGTCGAGCCACTGGAAGTCGGGATCGGAGAGCAGGGACTGCACGGTGAGGCGGCAGTCCTCGACCAGCTCCTCCTCCGCGGTCAGCGCGAACGCGGGACGCCAGTGCGCCAGCGCGGCGAGCAGCGACAGGCCGGCACCGCCGGCCAGGAGCGAACGACGGGTAGTTGAGGACATGGCGATCTCCTGAACGGGATCTCGGTTCAGGACATAGGGTGGAGCCGCGCCGCGCCGCAAGCCTCGCCCCGAAAAGACCACAGTCGCAGTGCGAACTTTCAGGCGCCGCGGATCATGTCCGGCGCCAGGTTCATGAACTCGACGCGCCAAGACTCGCCGGGCCCTGGCGCATGGCTGCCGATCAGGCCCGAGACAAGGTCGATGCGGGTCAGCGAGCAGTTCGCCACCTGCAGCCTGAGCGCCGCCTCCGGCTCCAGCCCGAGCGCCAGCGCAAGCGCGGCACGGATGGTGCCGCCGTGCGTGACGGCGACGATGTCCCGGCCGGCATGCGCCTGCGACAGCCGCTCGACCGCGGCGCGCACGCGCTCCATGACCGTAACGAAGGACTCGCCGCCCGGCGGCACGGTCTCGGCGGGCGCCAACCAGAAGCGATGCCAGTGGCCGAGCTTGCCTTGCCGCAGCTCCTCGTAGCTGCGGCCCTGCCAGTCGCCGAAGTGCTGCTCGGCCAGCGCCGGCTCCTCCAGCATGGACATGGGCCGCGCAAGAAGGTGCGGGTGGATCGCTTCCGCCGTCATCTTGGTGCGCTTCAGGTTGCTGGTGACCCAGAGGGCGCCGCCCGGCAGAGCGCGCGCCAGCGCGCGGAAGGTCGCTTCGTCCGAGCAGTCGCAGATGTGGTCGGTCTGTCCGTAGATGCGGCCCTCGTTCACGGTGACCGGGGCGTGGCGTACCCACCACCAGCGCGTCGTCTTGGCTTCGTCGAGCATCGGGTTCCTAAGGGTTGGCGGCGGCGGCCAGCAGCACGGCCGCTTCGGCCGTCGCGGCGAGCGCGCCCAGGAGGTCGCCGGTATAGCCGCCGATCTGCCGCCGGGAAAGCAT
>DATEDK010000018.1:0-4999 GCA_035281685.1 Kiloniellales bacterium
AAGCGCCCGCACATGGCCGCAATCTAGCGGCAGAGGTAACCGACCAACACCCCTCACCCTGTCCCTCTCCCCGCTAGCGCGGGGCGAGGGGACGCCAGCGTCGTCAGCGGGCCAGGGGTCCCCTCGCCCCCGAAGGGGGAGAGGGACAGGGTGAGGGGTGTTGGTCGGTTAGACCCGCCGCTAAGTTGACGCTATGTGCGGGCGCTTCGTGCTGACCACGCCGATCTCCGGCATCCAGTCGCTCTTCCTGGTGGAGGAGCTCTTCAACCTGCCGCCGCGGGTCAACGTGGCGCCGACGCAGGACGTCGCTGCCGTGCGCCTCGGCGAGGACGGCAAGCGGCACCTGGCGATGCTGCGCTGGGGGCTGATCCCCTTCTGGGCCAAGGACAAGTCGATCGGCGTCAAGGCGATCAACGCGCGCGCCGATGGCGTCGCGGAGAAGCCGATGTTCCGCGAGGCCTTCGCGCGGCGCCGGTGCCTGATCCCTGCCGACGGCTACTACGAGTGGGTCGGACCGAAGACCGCGCGCCGCCCGCTGCGCTACGAGTTCGAGGGCCGCCGTCCCTTCGCCTTCGCCGGCCTCTGGGAGAGCTGGCGCGACCGCGCCGCCGGCGGCACGAAGGTCGAGAGCTGCACGATCATCACCACCGGCCCGAACGCGCTGGCCGCCCAGGTGCACGACCGCATGCCGGTGATCCTTGGGCCGGAGTCCTTCGCCACCTGGCTGGCGCACGGCACGAGCCAGGAGGCCCTGCTCGCGCTGCTGCAGCCCTATCCGGACCAGGGCGGCCCCTACGGGGAGCTGCGCACGGTGATGGTCTCGCCGAAGCTGAACAACGCGAACAACGAGGACATCGCCCTGCTCGAGCCGCTGACCGCGGCGTAGTGAACCCTCTCCCCGCTGCGGGAGAGGGCAGGGTGAGGGGGGTAGGTTGGTGCGACTCTCGGCACCGTCACCGACCTACCCCCCTCACCCCAACCCCTCTCCCACGGAGGGGAGAGGGGCTCCTCAGAACGGGCTGTCCGCCGGCGCCTGCTCCCTTCGCTCGTGCATGCCGTAGTCGCGCACGACGGTGGCGATGCGCAGGCGGTAGTCGGCGAAGTGCTGGGCGCGCCCGGCGGCCTGCGCCTTGCGGTGCTCCACCCGGTTGCGCCAGCGCGCCACCGCCGCCTCGTCCTCCCAGAAGGAGAGCGAGAGGTACTTGCCCTTGTTGGTGAGGCTCTGGAAGCGCTCGACCGAGATGAAGCCGGGCATGGACTCCAGCAACGGCTTCAGCGAAGCGGCGATGTCGAGATAGGGCTGCAGGTGTCCCTCGGCCGGCTCGACCTCGAAGATGACGGCGATCATGGGTGCGCTCTCCTGCAGGTTCGCTGGAGAAAGCTTAGCCCGCCGGTGACTGCGATGCTTCGGCTTGCACCGAAGCATGGATTGCGGGCGGCAAGGCGGCGCCCGGCTCCGGCAGGGCAAAGACCGGCTGCTTCTCGCGGAAGCCCTTCATGCGGAAAGTCCCGAGCGCCTGGCTCGGCCGGTTCAGCCCCTTCACGAAGGCCTGCGAGGCCAGCAGCGGGTGCGAGCCCAGCCGCGAAGAAATCGAGGCGAGCCGGCTCACCAGGTTCACGTCGCGGCCGATCACGGTGAAATCCTGCCGCTCGACCGAGCCGACGTTGCCGTAGGCGACGCGGCCCAGGTGCAGGGCGATCCCGGCGCGCAGCGGCTCCAGCCCGGCGCGCTCCTGCGCATTGTAGGTCGCCAGGTTGGCGAGGCCCTCCTCGGCGGCGGCTAGCGCGCGCACGCGCGGCTCCGCCACCGGCGCCTCGCCCTCCGGCTGCGGGAAGATGGCGAGCAACGCGTCGCCGATGAACTTCAAGACCTCGCCGCCCTGCGCCGCCACCGGCGGCACGAAGCAGTCGAAGTAGCGGTTCAGGAGGCTGACCAGCGCGTTGTTGTCGAGCTCGTTGGAGAGCTTGGTGAAGCCGCGCAGGTCGGCGAAGAGGATCGCCGCGGAGAGCGACGAGACCTCGCCGCGGCGCACCTGGCCAGCGAGAATCCGGCTGCCGGGCTCGCGCCCGACGTAGATCGAGAGCACCTCGGCGAGCTCGCGGCGCACGGTCTTCAGCTCCAGTACCTGCGTGTAGAGCGGCAGCAGCGAGGCGATCAACGCCATGTCCTCGGGCAGGAACCCGCCCTTCTCCTTGGTCGAGAAGCTCGCCGCCTGCACCGATCCGTCAGTGAAGAAAAGCGGCACCAGCCAGTAGTGGACAACACCCTCGGCCTTCAGGTCGGGCAGCACGCCGTAATTGATCTCGTCGCGTTGCGGCCAAAGCTCCAGAGGCTTGCGCGAGTCGTGCACCGTGCGGATCGGGCTCACCTGGTAGGCCTTCTCCTCCTCGGGGTCGAAGCCGTAGTGCTGCTCGACGATGCCGTTGTCCGGGCGCCAGACGCGGCCGGTGCCGGTGCGCTCGGAATGCAGAGCCTGGATGTGGGTCGAGGCGCGCACCAGCGGGACGCCCGCGGCGACGAGCCGCCGACCGAAGCCGTCCAGCACCTCGCTGACGTCCATCGCCTCCCTGGCCTCGCCCAGAAGCCAGGCGCAGAGCGACTTCCGCCGCGGATCGCCCGCGGCCCTGAGAGCCGGCGCCAACTGGTCCATCTGTGCCATCGCAGAGCTGTCGAATCCGACGGGAACCCTTAGATAGGAGCGCATTCACAGAATATCACGCCCGCGGTCGCAGCCAGCCACCTTGGCTTGCCGGTCATAAGCGGCGGGCGTAAGTAACCGCCATGGCCGAACGCCTCTCCCTGGCCCTGGCGCAGTTCAACCCCACGGTCGGCGATGTCGACGGCAATGCCGAGCTGATCCGCCGAGCGCGCAAGGAGGCGGCCGCAGCCGGCGCCGACGTCCTGGCGATCCCCGAGCTCGCGCTCTCCGGCTATCCGCCGGAGGACCTGGTGCTGAAGCCGGCCTTCCTGCAGGCGCTGCACAGGACCGCACACGAGCTGGCGCGCGAGACCGAGGATGGCGGCCCTGCGGTGCTCTTGACCACGCCCTGGTCGGTCGACGGACCGGACGAGAAGGGCTCGATGGTCCGGCGCAGCACGAACTCCGTCCTCTATCTCGACGGCGGGCGCATCGTCACGCGGCGCGACAAGGTCGACCTGCCGAACTACGGCGTCTTCGACGAGTTCCGCGTGTTCCGGCCCGGACACCTGCCGGGGCCGATGAACGTGCGCGGATTCAAGCTCGGCCTGATGATCTGCGAGGACATGTGGACACCGGACGCCGCGGAGACCCTCGCGGAAACCGGCGCCGAAATCCTGATCGTGCCGAACGGCAGCCCCTTCGAGCGGGCGAAGCTCGACGTCCGTTTGCAGCTGGCGCTCGCCCGCGTCAACGAAACCGGCCTGCCGCTGGTCTACCTGCATCAGGTCGGCGGCCAGGACGAGCTGGTGTTCGACGGCAACTCCTTCGCGCTGCAGGCCGATGGCCGCCTGGCGGCGCAGCTCGCCTCCTTCGAGAGCCAGTTGGCGCTGACGGTCTGGGAACGCGACGGGACGGTCCTGCGCTGCGTCGAGGGTCCGATGCAGCCGCCGCTCGAGGGCCACGAGGAGGTCTATCGCGCCCTGATGCTGGGCCTCTCCGACTACGTCGACAAGAACCGCTTCCCGGGCATCGTGCTGGGCCTTTCCGGCGGCATCGACTCGGCGATCTCGGCGGCGATCGCGGTCGATGCGCTGGGCGCCGAGCGCGTGCGCGCGGTGATGATGCCCTCGCCCTTTACCTCGCAGGACAGCCTGGACGACGCGGCCGAGTGCGCGCGCCTGCTGGGCATCCGCCTCGACAGCGTCCCCATCGATCCGGCGATGACGGCCTTCGCGACGATGCTGCAGCCGCTCTTCGACGGCCTGCCGCCGGGCGTCGCCGAGGAGAACATCCAGGCGCGCGCACGCGGTCTCACGCTGATGGCGATCTCCAACAAGCTGGGGCCGATGGTGCTCTCGACCGGCAACAAGTCGGAGATGAGCGTCGGCTATGCCACGCTCTACGGCGACATGTGCGGCGGCTTCAACGTGCTGAAGGACGTCTACAAGACCGAGGTCTACGCGCTCTCGCGCTGGCGCAACCAGGCGAAGCCGGCGGCGGCCAAGGGTCCCGGCGGCCGCGTCATCCCGGAGCGCATCATCACCAAGGCGCCGACGGCGGAGCTCAGGCCGAACCAGACCGACCAGGACAGTCTGCCGCCCTACGAAGAGCTCGACCGCATCCTCGAGGGCCTGGTCGAGCGCGAGGCCTCGATCGAGGAGCTGATCGAGGCCGGCCATGCGCGCGAAACCGTGGCGCGGGTCTGGCGCATGCTGGACAGCGCCGAGTACAAGCGCCGCCAGGCCTGCCCCGGCGTCAAGATCACCACGCGCGCGCTGTCGCGCGACCGCCGCTATCCGATCACCAACGGCTTCCGGGCGCCCGCGGGCTGAGCCCATGGCGGCCTCGGTCGCGATCCTGACGCACCAGCAGCAGGGTCTCCCGCCCAAGTCGCACCTCGGCTACATCCTGCGCGACAGCTGGACGCCGCAGGGACGCAAGGTGGCGGTGCACCAGGGCCTGAAGCCGCCGCCCGCCGCCGACATCGGCTTCCTGCACATCGACCTGACGCGCACGCCGCAGGACTACGTCGCGCTCGCCGGTGCCTATGAGCGCGTCGTCAACCGCGGCTGCACCGACATCTCCAAGCGCCGCGTCAGCCGCAACCTGCTCGGTCCCGGCGATGCCTACGACGGGCCGGTGCTGGTGAAGACCGACCGCAATCACGGCGGGGTGCCGGAGCGGCGCCTGGCGCTGGCACTGGGCGGCCGCCGGGAACGGCTCCGCGAGCACGCGCGCCGTCTGCTGCCGCCGTCCTGGAGCGGCCGCCTGCCGCAGGACCGCTACCTGCTGCTCGAGCGGCGCTCGCAGGTGCCGGACTGGGTCTGGCGCACGCCGGGCCTCGTCGTCGAGCGCTT
>DATEDK010000019.1:0-2863 GCA_035281685.1 Kiloniellales bacterium
TGGACCTGTCGCAGGAGGAATCGCACAAGCAGATCCGCGCCTGGGCGGAGGAGCCGCTCGACACGGCGCCCCTGAAGAAGGAGCCGCCCTACACGCTCGGCGTCTCCGCCGGCTACCTCAGCAACTCGTGGATCCTCTTCGCTTCGCAGCTGCTCCGCCACGAGGCCTCGCTGCATCCCGAAATCACCGAGGTGATCGTCACCGACGCCGCCTTCAACCCGGCGAAGCAGGCGGCCGACATCGAGGACCTGACCAGCAAGGGCGTCGACCTCCTGCTGTTCTGGCCGGTCGACGAAGCCTCGATCTTGCCGGCGCTGCAGAAGGCGCACGCCGCGGGGATCGTCACCGTCAACGTCGGCTACAACTTCATGCACGACCCGGCGGTGACGGGGAACGCCTATGTCGACCAGTGGGAGATGACGGCGGAAGGCGCGCGGCACTTCGTCGAAGCGCTGGGCGGCAAGGGTAAGGTCCTGGTGATGATGCCGATCGCCGGCTCCTCGGCCGCGGTCGTGCAGCTGGCCGCCTTCGAGAGCGTGATCAAGGACCATCCGGAGATCGAGATCCTCTCCGTCGAGTACGGCGACTGGAACCGCGCCAAGGCGAAGCAGTTGACCGAGAACGCGCTGCAGCGCTTCCCGGAGATCAACGGCGTCTTCTCGCCGGCGGCGCAGATGACCATGGGCATGGTCGAGGCCTTCGACGAGGCCGGCCGGCTCGACGAGGTGATCTTCTCGCCGGGCGACGAGTACAACGGCTGGCTCAGGTGGACGCGCGAGAGCAAGGCCGCCGGCTCGATGACCAGCGGACTCGAGGTCGCGCGCGCTGCCGTGCAGCACGGTCTTGCGATCCTCAAGGGCGAGCAGGTCAACAACGCGGTGATCGTGCCCACCCGCTACCTGACGCCGGAGGAGGCGGGCGCGCTCTACCAGGAAGGCCGGCCGGACGACTGGTGGCCGACCGACCTGCCGCCGGAGTTCCTGCCGCAGTAGTCGGGCGGAGCTCTCCGCTTGGCCCTGCTGGAGACCGTCGGACTGACCAAGCGGTTCGTCGGCGTCGTGGCGCTCGATGGGCTGGACTTTGCCGCGGAGAGCGGCGAGGTCCACGCCCTCGTGGGCGCCAACGGCGCCGGCAAGTCGACCTTGATGAACCTGCTGTCCGGCGTCTTCCCGCCGAGCGCCGGAGAGATCCGGCTGGACGGGCAGCCGGTCACCTTCCGCTCGCCAGCGGCGGCGCGCGAGGCCGGCATCTCGACCGTCTACCAGGAGCTGAGCTCGATCCCGCAACTCAGCGTCGCGGAGAACCTCTTCCTCGGCCGCGAGCCCAGGACGCGGCTCGGCCGGGTCGACCGCGAACGGCTGAGGCGCGAGGCCGCGGCGATCCTGAGCGACAGCCACATCGCGCTCGATCCTGATCGCCTCGTGGAGACGCTGAGCGTCGCAGAGCGCCAGCTGGCTGAGCTGGCGCGCGGTCTCGCCTTCTCCGCGCGCATCCTGATCCTGGACGAGCCCACGGCCGTCATCTCCGGGCCGGAGATCGACAGCCTCTTCGCGGTGATCCGGCGCCTCAAGGCGCAGGGGCGGCTGGTGCTCTACGTCTCGCACCGCTTCGAGGAGGTCTTCGCCATCGCCGACCGCATCACCGTCCTGCGCGACGGCCGCAAGATCCTGACGGCGGAGCGGCGCGCCATCGGTGCCGACGGGCTGGTGAAGGCGATGATCGGACACGCGCTGGCGCCCCGCTTCGTCCGCTCGGAGCCGCCGGCAGCGCCGCCGCTGCTGACCGCCCGCTGGGAGGTCGCGGGCGGGGCTTCGGAGCTGACGGTGCGGCCGGGCGAGATCGTCGGCCTGGCGGGGCTGGTCGGGGCCGGGCGGAGCGAGATCGCGCTGCGCCTGATCGGCGCGGCGCCCAGCCATGGCATGGCGGTGGAGCTCGACGGCCAGGCGCTCGGACATCGCTCGCCCTATCGCCTGCTGCGCCGCGGCGTCGTCTACCTGACCGAGGACCGCAAGCGGGCCGGGCTCTTCACCGGGCTCTCGGTACTGGCGAACACCACGGCCTCGACACTGAAGCAGTTCTCCATCGCGGGGATCGTCGGCCGGCGCGAGCGCCCGGTGGCGCGCGGCATGCTGGAGCAGCTGCGTCTCGTCTATCGCGGCCTCGACCAGTCCTCGCAGACGCTGAGCGGCGGCAACCAGCAGAAGCTGCTGCTGGCCAGAGCGCTGCTGGCCTCGCCGCGCCTCTTGATCTGCGACGAGCCGACCCGCGGCGTCGACGTCGGCGCCAAGGAGGAGATCTACGCGATCCTCGCCGCCATCGCCGAGCGGGGCGTCGGCATCCTCTTGATCTCCTCGGAGATCGGCGAGCTGGTGCGGCTCTGCCACCGCCTGCTGGTCGTGCGCAACCACACCGTGGTGGCGACGATGGACGGCCGAAGCGCGAGCGAGGACGCGGTGCTGGCCGCGGCGGCCGGGCTCACGACGACAGCGGCGCCGCCCTGACCCGCTGCTTTGCCGCGAGCTCGGCGGGCGGGATGTGGCAGCGGTAGGCATTGGCCTTGGCGGTCTGCTGCCAGGGCGGCTGCTGTTGCTGGCAGATTGCGCCGAGGAAGCGGTGGCAGCGGGTGTGGAAGCGGCAGCCGCTGGGCGGGGCGAGCGGGTCCGGCAGGTCGGGCTTCAGCACGACCCGCTGGGCGGTGCCTTCGAGCGTCGGCGCGGCGGAGAGCAGCGCCTCGGTATAGGGATGGTGCGGCGCGCTGAAGACCGCGGTCGCCGTCCCCAGCTCGACGATCTGGCCCAGGTACATCACCGCGATGCGGTCCGCCAGGTAGTGCACGACCGCGAGGTCATGCGAGATGAAGAGG
>DATEDK010000020.1:0-5052 GCA_035281685.1 Kiloniellales bacterium
TGTCGACGGCCTCGGCCGAGAGCGTCAACGGCTCGTACTGCCTGGCCTGCGCGAAGCCGCTCGAAGGCGCGAGTATTTGGACATGCGGCGCGTAGTTGCCGCCTTGCATCAGCAGGGCCGCGCGCACCGGGCGATAGGCATTCACCATCGGGATGCCGTCCTTGCCCACCGTGATGTTGTTGCGCAGCAGATCCCAGACCTGCTGGTTGGTGAGCGAAGGATTGGCGGCCCATACGAGCGCGGCGACACCGGCGACGAAGGGCGAGGCAAAGCTCGTCCCCTCGGCCGAGGTCAGCGTGTCGGGGGAGGGACTGAACGGATCGGGCCCGATGAAAACCTCGAAGGGGCCGTAGATGTCGACCGTCTCGCCGCGCCCCTCGCCGAAGTTCGAGTCCAGGTCGCGGACCGCGCTTTCGTGCCAGCCGCCGACGCAGATCACGCCCTGACTCTCGCAGGGGCTGACCCAGGAGCCTTCGTCGCCGTCGGCGTTCAGCGCATCGACGTTGGTCCCATCGTTGCCGGCCGAGGCAAAGAGCAGCCTGTCGGTCTGGAAGAGGTAGACCGCGTCTGCTTCGAACTGCTCGAGAAGATCGAGCCAGGTGTCTTCGAAAGGGTCGCTGCCGCGCGGGTAGTACCCGGTGTAGCTCATGTTGATGATCCAGGCTCCTTGGCTCGCGGCCTCCCACAGGTTCGCGATCGAATCGGCGAGCGTGCGGGTGCGCTGCACGAAGAGCAGGTTCACATAGCTTCCCGCCGGCCCGGCCGCGCCGATGCCGTTGTCGGCGAGAGCGCCGATGCTTGAGGCGACGTTGGCGCCGTGGAAGGGAGCGCCGGGGTCGATCACGTCCTTGGGATCGTAGACACCCGTGGTACCGGCGAAAGGCGGCAGGTCGGGCTCGGTGCCGAAGCCGGAGTCGAGCAGGGCCACCTTCACCAGGTGCGGCGGCCGGCCGGCCAGGGCGAGAAGCCGCCACGCGCCGACGACATTCACCGCGAGCGGTCCCTCCTCCTTCATGTAGCTCCATGCGGAGGAGTTGGCGCCTTTCGCTTCGATGGTCTTGCCGGAGAAGGCGTCGGTGGGCTGCAGCAAAGGGTCGATGGAGACCGAGAGGCCGGCCGCCTGCTCCTGCAGCACGGTGCCGAGCAGGTTGAGCGCCGCCAGGCTGGACACCAGCGCCGGGGCGCGCTCGGCGGTGCCGCGCGGCGGCAGGTTGGCGGTGTCGCCGGCGTCGATGGCGATGATCCAGGTCGGCGGCCGGCCGGTCTCCGCGGGTCGCACGATGGAGCGCAGGACATCGCCGCCGAGGCGCTCGGCGAGCGCGATCGCCTCGGCCTCGCTTCCCGTGAAGACGAGCTGGCTCTCCACGAAGACGATGCGGCTGCCATCGGCCAGCTGCAGCGCGGCCAGCTGCCGAGGCGGCGCATCGGGCCGGAAGCCCTGCACGCTCCGCAGCTCGCCCAGGATCTCCGGCGCCACGAGCACCGGGATGTCGCCCAGCACCCAGCTGTCGCCCGCAACGACGGCCGGCGCCTGCGGTTGTGGCTGCGTCTCGACCGGCTGCGCGGGCGGCGGCTCGGCCGGCATCGCCGCATCGCTGCGGTTGTTGGTCTCGTCGCTCTCGGCGATCGCGAGCCCGGGGTCGACCATCACTACGAGACCCTCGGGCGCGCCGGCCTCGAAGAGCACCTCGAGACTCTGGCCCGGCCGCAGCGGCGGCACGTCCTGGCTCAGCGTCGCGCCCGAGGCGAGCGTCAGTGTCACGACCGTGGCGTTGCTGGTGAGTGAGCCCAGGTTGCGCACGACCGCGCGCACGCGCAGCGGCGGGCCGGGATCGACGCTCAGGATCTCGGTCGCGAGATCGGGCACCGCGGCGATCGTCGCAGGCGGCGCGCTTTCGCCTTCGACGGTCTCAACGGCCGTGCGGTTGTTGCTTTCGTCGGCCTCGGCCAGCTCGTTGCGCGGGTCGACCAGCACCTGGAAGCGCATCTGGTCCCAGAGCGCTGCCGGCAGCTCGACGCGCGCCGCGGCGCCGGGGGCGAGTTTCGGCACCACGGCCTCGACCTCGCTGCGCTGGCCCTCCGCATTGAGCAGCAGCACGATGCGGCTGCGGGGTGCTGCGGTGATGCCGCGGTTCGCCACCTCGACGACGACGCGGCCGTTCTCGCCCGAGACGACCTCGGTCACCTTCGGCGTCAGGTCTGGCTGTCGCAGCGGCGGCGGGCGGACTTCGTCCACCACCTCGGGTTCGGCGGCGTCCTCCGCTTCCTCTTCCTGCGCATCCGGAATTTCCTCAGCCTGCAGCGGCTCACCCACCTCCGGCTCCGCCGCCTCCTCTGCCGTCTCGTCCTGCTCTGCCTCCTCGGTTGCCGAGTCCGCTGCATCCGGCTCCGCCGGGACGAGCACGAGGTTCCGGCCGGCGGCCTCGACCAGCCAGAGGGCACTGCGGTTGTTCTCCTCGTCGCTCTCCTCGACGTTGTTCTCCACGTCGGCGACCGCACGCAGCTTCAGTCCGGGGAGCACGACCGCGGGTATGGCGAGCGTGATCTCCTGGCCGGCCGCGAGGCGCCGCGTCGGCGCCTTGAGGCCGGTGGTCGCGACACCGGCGTCGAGGATGATGCCGACCTTGGAGGCGCGCGCGGTCGAATCGCCGACATTGCCGACGATGACCGTGATCGTGCTCGGCGGTCCTTTGTCGACGGCGACGATCTCGACCTGCAGGTCGGGTGCGGCCTCGCCAGGCGACGCGAAGGCGAACAGCGAGAACAGGGCGGTCAGGAAGACTGGTGCGAGCTTGCGCAGGGCCATCGCGGCGCTCCCCCGAGGTCGGAAGCAAGGCTAACCCAAGGCAGGAAGCGGCGTCACGCGGCGAGGCTCCGCCGGCGGCCCGGGTTGCCGCGCCGCCGGCTTTTTTCTAAACCTCGCCGCCATGGACTCCGTCGACGCCGCCGACGAGCTCGGCCTCTATCCGCCCTACGAGCCCTATGCCGTGCACCGCCTGCCGGTGGAGGAGCCGCACGCGCTCTATGTCGAGGAGGCCGGCAATCCGAAGGGCGTGCCGGTGCTCTTCCTGCACGGCGGCCCCGGCTTCACCTGGTCAGGCCACAACCGGCGCTTCTGCGATCCCTCGTTCTGGCGCTTCGTCGGCTTCGATCAGCGCGGCAGCTGGCGCTCGACGCCGATGGGCGCGCTCGAGGGCAACACCACGCAGGCGCTGGTCGCCGACATCGAGCGGGTCCGCGAGGCCCTGGGCATCGACCGCTGGGTCGTGCTGGGCGGCTCCTGGGGCTCGGCGCTGGCGCTGGCCTACGCGCTCGAGCATCGTGAGCGCTGCATCGGTCTCGTGCTCTGGGGCATCTACCTCGGGCTCGCCAGCGAGAACCACTTCAACTACGTCACCAGCCGAAAGCTCTATCCCGAAGCCTGGGAGGCGATGGTCTCGCACCTGCCGGCCGAGGAGCGCGGCGACGTGATGGAGGCCTATCGTCGGCGCATCCTCGACGAGGATCCGGCCGTGCACCTGCCGGCGCTGAAGCACTGGCTTGCGCACAACTACGTCACCGGCAACCTGAAGGGTGTGGCGGAGGAATTCCGGCGTCCGGACGCCGGTGCCGAGGTCTTTCTTGCCGGCGCGCGTATCGCGCTCACCTACTTCTCGAAGACCATCTTCCTGCCGGACGGCGAACTCTTGCGTCGCGCGCCGGAGCTGGGACGACTGCCGGGCGTGCTGGTGCACGGCCGCGACGACTTCATCTGCCCGATCGAGAATGCCTACGACCTGGCAGCGGCTTGGCCGGGCGCCCGCTATCATCCGGTCGAGCACGCCGGCCATCATCCCTTCGAGCCCGGAATCGCGCGTGCCTTGGCCGCGGCGATGGAGGCAATGAAGGCGCTGGCCTAGACGCTGTCCAAGCCAGCACCCAAGCCGACCTCGCGTTGCGCGCTGTCTAGCTCTTCGCGTCGGGCAGCAGGCGCGGGTCGAGCAATTGCTCCTCCGCGAGCGCGCGGCAGAGCTGGCTCAACGCTTCCTGATGCCGCTCTTCGCGAATGCGCGCGAAGTTGCGGGCCATGTCGAGGCAGAGCCGCTGCCGTTCCGGCATGGCTTCCTGCACTTGCCCGGGTGCCAAGCCTTCGTAGAAGAAGCTGACGTCGACGCCCAGCGCCTTGGCCAGTTCGAACAGCCGGCCGGCGGACACGCGATTGATGCCGCGCTCGTACTTGTGTGCCTGTTGATAGGTCACGCCAATCAGATCTGCCAATTGCTGCTGGGTGAGACCCAGCATGGTACGCCGGGCACGAATGCGCTGCCCGACGTGCCGCTCGATGGTAACCGTTTCGCTCCGCTTGGCCACGTTCCACCCCTCCGCTCCAGGGCATGGCGACGCCGAAATCAAAGAGCCATGCCGCTCCGTCAATGCTTTCCAGATTGCCTCGCTGGTCTAGCAAGAATCAAGTGACGAAACTTAGCTATAGGTTGGATCGGCCAGGAACCAGCGACTCTGCGCAAAAGTTGCCTAGATTCTTAGATAAGTGCGCACCCGGCTAGCCGAGCGCGTTGTCTCACCAAAGCGAGTATAGCGTCTAGCAGCGGACTATCCACACTCGTTAGATCACCCAACTCGACCACCACTCCGAGCAAGGCCTCGATTTCCATCGGCCGCTTGAGCTCGAGGTCCTGCAGCATCGACGTGCGGTGCGCCCCGAGATCGGCGGCCCAGCCGATGCGCGTCTCGATGTCGACGCCGAAGGAGATGCCGAGCGCCTGCCCGATCGCTTCGGCCTCGGCCATCATACGCGCGATGACCCGGTGCGTGCCGGGATCCTTGGCGATCTCCTCCAGCGTGCCGCCGGTCAAGGCGGAGATCGGGTTGAAGGAGAGGTTGCCCCAGAGCTTCACCCAGATGTCGTCGCGGATCTTCGGGCGGACCGGCGCCTTCAGGCCGCTGTCGTTCAAGAGCTTGGAGAGCGCTTGCGCGCGCGCCGACTTGGCTCCGTCCGGCTCGCCCAGCATGAAGCGGTTGCCATAGCCGTGCCGCACGCGCCCCGGCGCCTCC
>DATEDK010000021.1:0-5109 GCA_035281685.1 Kiloniellales bacterium
CGGAGCGGGGTGAGGTCTTGTGGCGCAGGGACCAATGCCAAGCGCGGCCTCCGCGGGCAGGGGCGGCGGCTTCCGCGACGTTTACGCGGCGATCGATCTCGGCACCAACAACTGCCGCCTGCTGATCGCGCGTCCCTCGCCCGAGGGTTTTCGGGTCATCGACGCCTTTTCGCGCATCATCCGGCTGGGCGAGGGACTGGTCGGCTCCGGAGCGCTCTCCGAGCCGGCGATGGCGCGCGCGCTCGAGGCGCTGCGCACCTGCGCCGGCAAGGTGCGCCGGCGCCGCGTCACGCGCCTCAGGGCGGTGGCGACCGAGGCCTGCCGGCGCGCGGGCAACCGCCGCGCCTTCCAGGAACGGGTCGAGCGCGAGACCGGCCTGCAGCTCGAGGTCATCGACATCGAGCAGGAGGTCGAGCTCGCGCTGCTCGGCTGTGCGCCGTTGCTGGCACCCGAGCTGCCCGAGGCGCTGATCTTCGACATCGGCGGCGGTTCGACGCAGCTGGCCTGGCTCTCCGCCAGCGGCAGCGAGGCGGCGCGTGGACGCTCCGGCGGGCGAGAGCTCCGAGCGCTGGCTTCGCTGCCGATCGGCGTGGTGACGCTGGCCGAGCGCTACGGCCGCGCGGTGACCGAGGTAGCCGGCTTCGACGCCATCGTCGCCGAGGTGATGGAGGCGCTGGCGCCCTTCCGTCGGCAGATCGCGCTCGACGCCGCGCTGGCTGCAGGCCAGGTGCAGATGCTGGGCACCTCCGGAACCGTCACCACGCTCGTGGGCGTCCATCTCGGCCTGGCGCGCTACGACCGCGCCCAGGTCGACGGTACCTTCATCGCGGTCGATACTGTCCGCAGCGTGACGCGCCAGCTCCTGGCACTGCCGCTGGCGGAACGCGCGGCGCATCCCTGCATCGGCGAGGACCGCGCTGACCTGGTGATCGCCGGCTGCGCGGTGCTGGAGGCGATCTGCCGCTGCTGGCCGGTCGGGCGTCTCAGGGTCGCCGACCGCGGCCTGCGCGAGGGGATCCTGCTCTCGCTGATGCGGCCGGCGAGCGAGCCGCGCGTTCGGGGCCTGGTGCTGCCATGAAGCCGCCGAAGCGCCCGGGCGGCGCGCGCGGCCAGCCCCGCTCGGGGCGCGGCCAGCGCGATCTCGCCCAGCGGGTGAAGACCGCCAAGGGCCGCAAACTCTCCTCGACGCTCTGGCTGGAGCGGCAGTTGAACGATCCTTACGTCGCCGCGGCGAGGCGCGAGGGCTACCGCTCGCGCGCCGCCTTCAAGCTGCTCGAGCTCGACCAGCGCTACCGGCTCCTGCGCAAGGGTCAGCGCATCGTCGACCTCGGCGCCGCGCCCGGCGGCTGGCTGCAGGTGGCGGCGGAGACGGCGGGACCGGAGGGGCGCGTGGTGGCGATCGACCTGCTGCCGATCGACCCGGTGCCCGGCACCGAGATCCTGCAGGGCGACTTCCTCGATGCCGGGGCGCCTGAGCGCCTGAAGGCGCTGCTCGGCGGTCCCGCCGATCTCGTGCTCTCGGACATGGCGGCCAACACCGTCGGCCACGCCGCGACCGACAAGCTGCGCACGCTGGCCCTGGCAGAGGCGGCCGCGGCCTTCGCCGAGGAGGTGCTGGCCCCCGGCGGCGCCTTCCTCTGCAAGGTGCTGCAAGGCGGCATCGAGAGCGGGCTCCTGGCGCACCTCAAGCGACGTTTCGCCACCGTGCGTCACGTCAAGCCCCCGGCCAGCCGCGCCGGCTCCAGCGAGCTCTATCTGCTGGCGCAGGGGTTCCGGGGGTAGGGATAGCGCCCTTGCGACGCTGCGCTTTTTCGAGAATCTCGTCACCCCGGACGCGCTGCAGCACGCAGTGCTGCGGCGCAGATCCGGGGCCGCTGCTGGCGTCCGTGAAGCCCCGGATCAGCACCGCGCCGCTGCGCGCTGCGGTGCATGGGGGTGACGAGTTTGGAAGGGGGCCGACGCCAAACCCGCTACTGCGCCGGCGGCACCAGCACTTTCTCGCCCACGATGTCGACCGGCACGGCGTCCTGTTCGGTCTTGCCGGCGAAGGGATCGCTGTCGATCGGCAGGAACACCAGCCTGGCCGTCATCCGCAGCAGGCCGCTGGCGCTGTCGAGCTCGCCGACGTAGTCCATGCGCGCCAGCGTGCGGTCCTCGCCCTCCGGGCTGTAGCCGAAGTTCAGGATCACCGCGCTCAGCCTGATCGTGTTGCCCTCGACGCTGTCGCAGCGCCAGGTGCCGCGCCCCTCGCCGAAGGGCGTGCCGACGACGCCGCCGTCCTGGTCGGAGTCGTTGCGCGTGGCGAGGCCTTCGGCACTCAGCGTGATCAGGCTGCGCGTCTGCATCATGCCGCCGTCGCCGTCGGGCAGGGAATTGCGCGTGAGAAAGGTGCCGACGGCCGCCGCACAGTCGGCCAGCGGGACTTCCGACAGCGCCGGGCCGGCCAGGCCGGACGCAAGAGTGGCAAGAATGGCAATCCGACGGAGTCTCCGCATCGCTGGTCTCCTGCGCTGCTGCCGGCAGCCTAGCCAGCGGAAGGCCGTCAGGCCACCGGCAGCAGGCTCTCCAGCGCCTGGTTCAGGCGCTTGTCGGGGGCCTTGGCGAAATCCTTCGGTACCTCGCCGATGATCCGTTCGCGCGCGTGCGACAACGACTGGCGCAGCGTGCCCAGCGTGTCCGGCGGCGCCACCAGGACCAGCCGCCAGCCGGGCTTCTCGGCCAGGATGCCTTCGATGCGCTCGGCCACCCCGCGGGCGAAACGATCCTCCGCCTGCTGGTGCCAGTCGACGGGATTCTCCATGGCCGATCGCGCGCTGCCGACGCTGCTGAAGGCGCGCCCGGGCTTGTCCGTGCCCTGCTCGTGCGTGCGCGGATTGGCGATTGCCATCGCCGGATAGGGTGCCGGTCGAATCGCCTCGCCGGGACGGTCATGCAGGTAGAAACGGGCCTGGGAACCATCGGCAACCGCTATCAGCGTGACCTTCGGTTTCATCGGAGACCTCCTGTCGGCGCAATCCCTTAACTGATGCTGGGAATTGCATCGCCCGGGCGCAAGGGCAGGTGGGCGCCTTCGGGCATGGCTGACCTCTGCCGGCTGGGCTTGGCAGCCCGGAACCCTTCCTGTATCAGGAGCCGCCAACACCGCTCAGGCCGAGGTGATTGGCATGCAAATCCGCGACGCGCTGACCTTCGACGACGTGCTGCTCGAGCCGGCGCACTCGGCCATCCTGCCGGCACAGACCGACACCACGACGCGGCTGACCCGCGGCATCCGCCTCAACATCCCGCTGATCTCCGCCGCGATGGACACGGTGACCGAGGCCAGCCTCGCCATCGCCATGGCACAGGCCGGCGGCCTCGGCGTCCTGCACAAGAACCTGGACATCGCGCAGCAGGCCGAGGAGGTGCGCAAGGTCAAGCGCTTCGAAAGCGGCATGGTGGTGAATCCCGTCACCATCCATCCCGAGGCCACCCTGGCCGAGGCGCTGGCGCTGATGGAGCGGCACCGCATCTCCGGCATCCCGGTCGTGCAGAAGGGCAGCGGCCGTCTCGTCGGCATCCTCACCAACCGCGACGTGCGCTTCGCGCAGGACATGAAGCAGCGCGTCAGCGAGCTCATGACCAAGGACCGCCTGGTGACGGTGAAGCAGGGCGTGGGCCGCGAGGAGGCGCAGCGCCTCCTGCACCAGTACCGCATCGAGAAGCTGCTGGTCGTCGACGCGGACTATCGCTGCATCGGGCTCGTCACCGTGAAGGACATGGAGAAGGCGCAGGCCTATCCCCTGGCCTGCAAGGACGCCATGGGTCGCCTGCGCGTCGCCGCCGCCACCGGTGTGGGCAAGGACGGCATCGCGCGCGCCGAGGCGCTGGTCGAGGCCGGCGTCGACGTGGTCGTGGTCGACACCGCGCACGGCCATTCGCAGGGCGTGCTGACGCAGGTGGCCGCGGTGAAGCGGCTATCGAACGAAGTCCAGGTGGTCGGCGGCAACGTCGCGACGCGCGAGGGCGCGCAGGCGCTGGTCGATGCCGGCGCCGACGCGGTCAAGGTCGGCATCGGCCCGGGCTCGATCTGCACCACGCGCGTGGTGGCGGGCGTCGGCGTGCCGCAGCTGACCGCGATCCTCGACGCGGTCTCCGCCTGCCGTCCGGCCGGCGTGCCGGTGATCGCCGACGGCGGCGTGAAGTACTCCGGCGACATCGCCAAGGCGCTGGCCGCCGGTGCGGAGTGCTGCATGATCGGCTCGCTCTTCGCCGGCACCGACGAGAGCCCGGGCGAGGTCTTCCTCTACCAGGGCCGCAGCTACAAGTCCTACCGCGGCATGGGATCGCTGGGTGCCATGGCGCGCGGCTCCGCCGACCGCTACTTCCAGGCCGAGATCAAGGACTCGCTCAAGCTGGTGCCCGAGGGGGTGGAGGGCCGCGTGCCCTACAAGGGCCCGATTGGCACGATCATCCACCAGCTGGTCGGCGGCCTGCGCGCCGCCATGGGCTACACCGGCAGCCGCACCATCGCCGAGCTGCAGGAGCGCGCCCGCTTCCTGAAGATCTCCAGCGCCGGCCTGCGCGAGAGCCACGTGCACGACGTGGCGATCACCCGCGAGTCGCCGAACTATCGGGATCAGGCGTGATGCTCTATGTCGTTCTTTTCGAAGACGATCCGACCAAGGCCGACATGCGGCCGCAGCACATGCCGGCGCATCTCGCCTTCCTGGAGAAGCACGGCCGGCAGATCCTCTCCGCCGGTCCGCTCAGCGACGAGCGCGGGCAGGGCGCGGGCGGTCTCTGGCTGGTCGAGGCGGAAAGCGCCGGCGCGGTCGACGCGCTGGTGAAGGCCGATCCCTTCTGGCCGACCGGCCTGCGCAAGGGCGTGCGCATCCTGGCGTGGAAGCAGGTCTTCGCCGAAGGGAAGCGGCGGGTTTAGTTCGGTCACCTCTCCCGAGGAGGGGAGAGGTCGACCCCGGCCTTGAGCCGGGGGAGGGTGAGGGGCAGCGGAGTGGAATGTGCGGCGCCGAGAAGATGGCACCGCTTCCCCTCGCCGAAGACCTGCTTCCACGCCAGGATGCGCACGCCCTTGCGCAGGCCGGTCGGCCAGAAGGGATCGGCCTTCAC
>DATEDK010000022.1:0-6569 GCA_035281685.1 Kiloniellales bacterium
GGCACCGACCCGCACGAGCACGGCATCCTCACAAACGATCACCGGCGCCTCTCGCGCGGACCGCACACCTTCGGCGAGGTGCGCGCCGCCGGCGGTCGCACCGGCGCGGTCGCGCACATGAACTTCTCCGAGCTCTACAACGGCGCGCCCTACGATCCGCTGACGGATCACGAATACGACGACGAGACGCGCACCATCCAGTACGGCCGCTTCTACGACCCCGCCTACTACACCAAGTTCAATCTCGGCATTCTTTCCGATCGCGATCTCTTCACCAAGACAACGGTGCTGATGCGCCGGTTCCGCCCGAATTACCTGCTGGTGCACTCGCTCTGCTGCGATTCCGTCGGCCATGCCTACGGCGGAACTTCGACGCAGTACCAGACCCAGGCCGGCATGGTGGACGACCAGATCGCCTTCTTCGTGCAGCATTGGATCGACGCGGACTACCGCATCTTCGTCACCGCCGATCACGGCATGTCGGCCGACGGCAACCACGGCGGCACGACGGACGACGTGCGCACCGTCGCCTTCTACGAGCTCGGCCATCCGGAGCCGGGCGTCGCGCCGGAGACTGCCGACCAGCGCGCGGTGGCGCCGACCGTGCTGCAGCGCCTGGGCCTCACACCTCCTCCCACGATGAAGGTCGCCCCTCTTGCCTAACGATGTGATGCAGGGCTTCCCGCCGCCGCGCGAACGGCGGCCGACGCTCGACAACTGGGACCTCGCGCCCTTCAACCGTTGGAGCTTCCAGAACGTCCGCATGGTGCTGCCGACCGAGGCGATCCCGCGCGGGCCCGGCCAGCCGAGCCCGCTGCCCGACGCGCCGGTGCAGCTCGACGGCCTCGCCGTCACGGACCACCGCGGCAGCAAGACCACCTTCGGCAAGCTGCTGGAGGCGACCGACACCGACGGCTGCCTGGTGCTGCATCGGGGCAAGCGGGTGTTCGAGCGCTACCTCAACAACATGACGCCTGCCTCGCTGCACCTCTCGCAGTCGGTCGGCAAGTCGGTGGTCAGCACGACGCTGGGCGCGCTCTGGGGCAAGGGCGAGATCGACCTCGAGAAGCCGGTGCAGCACTACGTGCCGGAACTCTCGAACAGCGGCTACCGGGATGCGACGGTCTCCCAGGTGCTCGACATGCGCAGCGGCGTGAAGTTCGACGAGGAGAACTACGCCGACACCAACGCCGAGATCGGCATGCTCGACCGCGCCTCGCTCTGGAAGCCGGCGCGCGCGGGCGAGCCGGAGTCGATCCCCGACCTGATCCTCTGGCTGAAGCAGGAGCGCGCGCACGGCGGCCAGTTCCAGTACCGCTCGATCGAGACCGAGGTGCTTGGCTGGATCCTCGCGCGCGTCAGCGGCCTGTCGCTCGCGCAGCTGATCAGCCGCGAGCTCTGGGTGCCGATGGGTGCGGAGCAGGAGGCCAACATCACCGTCGACCGCGCCGGCTTCGGCCTGGCCTCGGGCGGGCTGAACGCGGCGCTCAGGGACTACGCGCGGGTCGGCCAGCTCATGCTGGATGAGGGCTATCTGAACGGCCGGCAGATCGTGCCGGCCGCCTGGGTGGACCAGTGCCGCAAGGCCGATGCCGATGCCTTTGCCGCCTATCGCAAGACCACGCCCGCGACCACCCACGTCGGCTACAGCCGGCAATGGTGGGTCGGCAAGGATGGCCGCATCGCGGCGCTCGGCATCTTCGGCCAGATGATCTGGGTCGATCCGGCTGACCAGCTCGTGGTGGTCAGCCTGGCGAGCTGGCCCGACTACCTGGACCCCGAACGGCGCGCCGCGATGTTCCGGGCCTGCAGGGCGATCGGCAAGGCACTCAACCAATAACTCCCTCCACCAGCGAAGCTGGGGGAGGGTTGGGGAGGGGGTTTCGACGAAGCAGCTCGACCGTCAACACCCCCTCCCTGACCCTCCCCCACGCTGCGCGTGGTGGAGGGGATACGTTGCTCCAGGCCTTCGCTCCGTGCGATCTTGCGCGCACCTTTTGGACGCGGAGTGAAGACGATGCAGAACGGCAAGGGCAACGGCGTGCGCAAGGTCAACATCGCGGCCGATCCGGGCCGCTCGCGCACGCTACCCGGCTGGGCCTACACCGACCCGGCACTCTACAAGGCCGAGATCGAGCAGATCCACTATCGCTCCTGGCACTACGCCGGCGCGATCGACGAGCTGAAGGAGCCCGGCGACTACATCACCGCCAAGATCGGCGACGAGAACGTCATCGTGATCCGCGACAAGGAGGGCAGGCTCGGCGGCTTCTACAACGTCTGCCCGCACAGGGCACACCAGCTGCTGCGCGGTCGCGGCAGCGCCAAGGTCATCACCTGCCCCTACCACGCCTGGTCGTTCCATGCCGACGGGCGCCTGCGCACCGCGCGCAACGCCGAGAAGCTGATCGACTTCCAGCCGGAGGAGTTCAATCTCCGCCCGGTCAAGGTCGAGGTCTTCTGCGGCCGCTTCGTCTTCTACAACCTCGACCTGGACGCCGTGCCGCTGTCGGAAAGCGCGGCCGACCTCGCCGAGGATCTGAAGCGCGAGATCCCCGAGCTCGATCGCCTGGTGCCGACCAAGGAGCCGCTCTGGCGCGCGCCGATGCAAGCCAACTGGAAGGTGGTCGTCGACAACTTCCTGGAATGCTACCACTGCCGGCCGGCGCACCCGGCCTTCGCCGATCTCGTGCGCATGGACGACTACCGCATCGGCTTCGGCGAGAACTGGTCGAGCCAGAAGGGCGAGCTCGGCCGGCTGGACAACAAGGCCTATCCGGTGCCCGACAACGCACCGAACCGCAAGGCGCTCTTCTGGTGGCTCTGGCCCACCACGACCTTCAATCGCCTGCCGGGGCAATCGTCGCTCAACGTCTACTGCATGCTGCCCGGCGGGCTCGGGGTGACCGACCAGGTCTCGCAGCTGTTCATGCTGCCGGGCGAGACGCTGGACGAGGCGCGCCGGGCCTATACCTTCAACGTGCTGACCGTCGAGGACGTGAACATCTGCGAGTCGGTGCAGAAGGGCCTGCAGTCGCGCGGCTACAGCTCCGGCCGCTTCATCTACGACCCCGAAGGCAGCGAGCAGAACGAGGCGGCGGTGCATCACTTCCACCGCAAGGTGGCCGACGCGCTGGGCATCAACGAGGCCTCTTGAGCCAGATCGCCTATCGCCGCTACGACGCCTTCGCCGCCCTCCCGCTGGCTGGGAATCCGGCTGCGGTCGTGCGCCTGGACGCGTGGTTGCCGGACGAGCGTCTGGCCGCCATCGCCGGCGAGCTCAACCACTGGACCGCCTTCGTCAGACGCGAGGGCGACGCTTGGCATGTGCGCGTCTTCACCATCCCGCCGGTGGTTGAGACGGCGCTCTGCGGGCACGGGCTCCTTTCCGCCGCGCGCTCGCTGTTCGACGCAGGGGAGACCGAGGCCGTGCTGCAGACGCGCGACGGCGCGGTGCCGGCCCGGCCGATCGAGGGCGGCGCGGAGATCGATTTTCCGGCCATCCCGTTGGAACCGTCGATGCGTCCGCCGCCCTTCGCGGGGCAGCTCGGCGGCAAGGCGCTCCGCTGGTGGAAGCGCAAGGAGGGCTATCCCGCCTGGCTCGCGCTCTTCGGCCGCGCCGACGAGGTGGCGGCGCTCGACCCGCGGCCGCTGGCCGGGCTCGAAGCGCTGGTGGTGGCAACGGCCGCCCCTGGCCACGGCGTCGACTTCGTCAGCCGCCTGTTCCAGCCGATGAAATCGCTTTTGGAGGATCCCGCCGGCGGCACGCAGCACGCCATCGCGGCGCCCTTCTGGGCCGGACGGGTCGGCAAGCACGCGCTCTCCGCCCGCTCGCTCTCGCCGCGCGGCGGGCGGTGCGACCTCGTGGTCGAGGGCGATCGGGTGAAGATCGCCGCCCCCGTGACCTTCGTGGGCGAAGGCACGCTGCGCCTGCCGGACTAGCTCGGCCTCCGCCGAGGTTGGCGCTGCAGACTGACCTGCGACAACGATCACCAAACCATGACTCCCCGGAAGCCGCGCAGCGGCTATCCGGGGCCCATGGACAGGGATGAGCGGAGTGCGACATTCCGCGCTTGCGCGTCGGTGGGCCCCGGATAAGCGCTTCGCGCTTTCCGGGGAGTCATCCTTGATGTTGCTTTCGCAGAGGTTCCATCGAGGGGGCAGGCGCAGCGCGGAAATCAGCGGACACCGCTCCAGAGTCCGTCTAGGCGAGAGGCGCGCGAGCGATCTCCTCGCCGAGCCAGCGCCGAAAGGCCTTTGCCTTGGCCGGCAGTTCACGGGATTCGTCCCAGGTCAGACGATAGTCGAAGCCGCGATGGATGGCGGTGGGGAAGGGCTGCAGCAACCGGCCGGCGCGCAGCTCTTCCTGCACCAGGCCGCGGAAGAACAGCCCCACGCCATGGCCATCGACCGCCGCGCGCAGCAGGGCATGCGAGTCGTTGAGGCGTATGGTTTCAGCGGCCTCGGGCAAGCGGGTTCCGACTGCCGCGAACCAGGCCTCCCAGTCGGCCAACTCGAACTCGTAGAGCAAGGGTGCTGCGGCCAGCGCCGCCGGTGACCGCGGGCGCAGCCGGCGGGCAAGCTGCGGGCTCAGCACCGGCACGAGATCGCCCGTCAGCACGACTTCCTGCGCCACGCCGGGCAGGCCGGGACGGCACCAGTTGATGCCGAGGTCGATCAACGCGTGGCGGAAATCGGTCGGCTCGTAGGCGTGGTGCAGCCTGAGCTCGATCGCCGGGTGGCGACGGTAGAAGCCGGTCAGCCGCGGTGTCAGCCAGCGCGCCGAGAAGAACGGCGCGACGCTGACGTTCAGCACCTGGCGCCGGCCGCTGCCGGCGATCCGCTCGGCCGTCCGCTCGATGTCGGCGAAGGCGCGGTGCAGGCTGGCATAGAGCACCTCGCCCGCCTCGCTGAGGCGATTGCCGGCAGCCGACCTCTCCACCAGCCGCACCGCGAGTGCCGTCTCCAGCGCCTTCACCTGACGGCTGACCGCGGCCTGCGTGACGCCGAGGTCGGCTGCTGCCCGCGTGAAGCTCAGAGTGCGCGCCACGGCCTCGAAGCTGCGCAGTGCGGTGAGGCTGGGCAGACGGCGCATCTCATGACTCCAGGTTATGTGAACGGCCGCAAACTCATTTCGCCGCCAGTTCCGGCGCTGAGAATATCAGCATCATTCGCAATCTGGAGAGTAGGGTCATGATACTGGATCATGCAGTCGCCGGCCGGGCCGCCGCCCAGGTCCGCAAGGGCCCGCTCCCGGTCCTGGTGCTCGACGAGCCCACGGTCGAGGCGCTGCTCGACCCGGCGGCGCTGCTGGACGCGCTCGCTCTTGGCTTCACCGCGCTCTCCTCCGGGAAGGTGCAGGTGCCGGCACGTCCGCAGCTGACCGTGCCCGGCGCCGGCTTCCTGCTCTCCATGCCGGCCTGGCGCGAGGGCTCGCCCTTGGCGGTGAAGCAGGTGGCGGTCTTCGAGGGCAACCTCGCCCGCGGCCTGCCCAATCACCTCGCGCTGATCGCGCTCTTCGATCCCTCCACCGGTGCGCCGCTCTGCATCATGGACGGCACGGCCGTCACAGCGATCCGTACCGCGGCGGCGGCGGTGCTGTCGGTGCGGCTGCTGGCGCGGCCCGACGCGCGGGTCGTCACGCTGGTCGGTGCCGGGGTGCAGGCGCGCGAGCATCTGCGCCTCCTGCCGCTTGTGCGGGACTTCGCCAACATCCGCATCGCCTCGCTCGTGCCTGAGGACGCCGAGCGACTGGCGGCCATGCAGCCCGGCGCCGTAGCGGTGACTGAGCTCAGGAAAGCCGTGGCGGAAAGCGATGTCGTTTGTCTCTGCACGCACAGCTATGCGCCGGTGATCGAGCCCGCGTGGGTGAGAGCGGGCACGCATGTGACCTCGGTCGGCTACGCCCCGCCGAGCGGCGAGATGCCGTTGGAGCTCCTGCGTCGCGGCTCGCTCTTCGTCGAGACGCGCGAGGCCTTCGCGCCCACCCCCATCGGTTGCCCGGAGCTGGCCGGACTCGATCCCGAGCGGGCGAGCGAGCTCGGCGAGGTGCTGGCCGGCCTGCGACCCGGCCGGCGGAGCGCGCAGGAGATCACGCTCTACAAAGCCATGGGTACGGCTATGGAGGATCTCGTCGCGGCAGAGCTGGCGTGGCGCGCCGCCCTCGACCGCGGCCTCGGCCGGCAGGTGACGCTCTAATCCATCCGCTCTTGCGCGTAGTCGTGCGTGTAGTCGCCTTCGTTGAAGCGGCCTAAGTGCTGCGTGCGGCGCTGGCCGGGCCAGAGATAGTCGACCCGGCCTTCGGCTGGGCGGTAGACCGCGGTGTAGACCGTCGGGGAGTCAGGCCGGCGCGAGAAGAGCGGCCGCTCGAAGAAGCGCCGCGTCAGAGAGTCCAGAGTTGCCGGCATTTCCAGCGCGCGCAGCAGCGCCTGACGGCGCAGCACGGAGTCGGTCGGTCTCAGCTTTTCCTGGTGATTGGTCGCGACGGCATTGCGGGTCACCGCGGGCTCGCTCTCGGGACGCAGGAAGAGCGTCGCGTAGTTGCCGCCGCGGTCCAGCAGCGTCACGTT
>DATEDK010000023.1:0-4103 GCA_035281685.1 Kiloniellales bacterium
GAATTTGTCGCAGCCCTCCTGCACGGTCAGGAAGGCGGCAGGACCTTCGGTGGTCCGCTCCTGCGGCAGGAGGTCGAATTTGGACTCGGCCGGGAAGTCGGTATCGAGCTGACGGCCCTCGGCACGCGCGGCGCGCGCGATCAGCTCGGGCAGGCGGTGATAGGCCTGCGGGCCGACGACGATGTCGACGACCGGGGCGCGGCGCTGCATCTCGGCGCCCTCGGCCTGGGCGACGCAGCCGGCGACCGCGACCATCATCCGGCGGCCCTCGGCCGCGGCGGCTTCCTTGGCCAGGCGCAGGCGGCCCAGCTCCGAATAGACCTTCTCGGCCGCCTTCTCGCGGATGTGGCAGGTGTTGAGGATGACGAGATCGGCCGCCTCGGCGGTTTCGCTCAGGCCATAGCCGATCGGCGCCAGGAGCTCCGCCATGCGCGCGGAATCGTAGACGTTCATCTGGCAGCCGTAGGTCTTGATATGCAGGGTCTTGCGCAAGGTCCTCATCGCGGAGGTCAACGAACCGGCCCGACGCTTCGGTGCGGGAGGGCCATCAGGGGCAGGCTGGGCGGGACGGAACAGGCTTGCGCATCGCGGCCGATTTTACCGGATCGACCGTGACGCAACAATCACCGGCCGATGACGAGGTGACGCTCATGCCTGGCCCAACCTGGGCATCGGCAGCGCTGCCGGCAGCGGCTTTGCCGGCGGCGGCAGCTCCGGCTGCGGGCGGCCCGTCAGCGCGGTGACCACGCCGCGCGAGACCTGGGCCTGGCAATAGGCCGCGAGCGCCTTGCGGTTGGCAAAGAGGTCGATGGTGACCGGCGGATGGAACTCGACGATCACCGTGACCGTGCCCAATCCGAACATGCGCGCGAAATGCCCGCCCAGCTCCATGGCGCCGTACCAGGCGACGTAGGGGCGCAGGTAGCGGCCCATCGGCATGCCGTCGAGCTTGGCATAGGCGACCGAGACGGCCTGCACGACGAGCGGCCGTCCGTCGACCTGACGGTCGGCCACCGAGAACAGCGCCGACTTGAACGGCAGGATGCGATTGCCGTCGCTGGTGGTCCCCTCGGGGAACAGGATCAGGCTGTCGCCGGCGTTCAGCCGGTCGCCCATCTCGTCGCGGCTCTCGGCGGCGCGGCCGGCGCGCCGCTCGACGAAGACCGAGCGCTGCAGGCGCGCGAGCCAACCGAAGATCGGCCACTGGCGCACCTCCGCCTTGGCGACGAAGGACCCTTTGATCAGCGAGCCCAGCACCTCGATGTCGAGGTAGGAGACGTGGTTGGAGACGAACAGCGTCGGCCGGACGGTCGACTGCTCGCCGCGTGCCTCGACGCGCAGGCCCATGATCCGGCAGATCCGCCGGTGGTACCACATGGGGAAGGAGCGCTGGAACGGCAGGTTCAACGCCAGCGCCAGCGCCTGCACCAGCATGCAGAGCGGGGTGACGATGCAATAGGCGGCCATCCGCCAGGTAGCCCGTAGGCGCGAAATCATGCCCTAGTTGCGCCGAGCCCTAGTCGCGCACACCGACGCCATCGAGCTTGTAGTGCCGATGGTATTTCTCGGTCACCCAGTCGGTCTTCACCACGATGGCGACGTCGGTCGTGCCGAAATCGCGGTCGACCACCGCGCCGTCGCCGATGAAGCCGCCGAGCCGGAGGTAGCCACGGATCAGTGGCGGCAGCATGCGCTTGGCTTCGCGCAGGTTGATCGCCTCGACCGGGATACTGTCCATCTTCACGTAGCGCTCCGGCACCGCGCGCGGCCGCAGCGCCGGCGGTGCCAGATGGTGGTGGTAGAGATAGGAGAGCGGCAGCGCCAGCTCCTCGGGCGTGACCGAGGGCAGCGAGGCGCAGCCGAACATCACGTCGATGTTGTAGTAGAGCACGTAGTCGGACACGCCGCGCCAGAGCAGCTGCATGGTCGAGCCGGTGCGGAACTTGCGGTCGACGCAAGAGCGCCCCAGCTCGAGGATCTCGCCGGGATAGGCCAAGAGGCGCGAGAGGTCGTACTCGTCGACGCTGTAGAACTGGCCGCGGCGCGCCGCCTGCTCGCGGCGCATCAGACGATAGCTGCCGACCACCTCGTCCTTGCCGCCGCTGCAGTCGAAAACCAGCAGGTGGTCGCAGTACTCGTCGAAGGTGTCGTACTCGCGCTCTTCCAGCCGCTGCTGTGCGGTCGGCTGCGCGGCCATCTCCTCGCAGAAGACGCGATAGCGCAGCTTCTGCGACTCGCGCACCTCCTCCGCTGTCTCGGCCAGGCGGATGTGCAGCGAACCGGCGACGACGTCGACCGGCTTGCCGCGATTGGCCTCCATCAAGACCATCTGGTCGTCTCCCATGGGGCCGCGTTCGGCCCCCGGCTGTATCGCCCGCGCGCCATCAGCTCTTGCGCTCGGCAGCCGCCCCTGCCTTGGCTGTACCCTCGGCCTGTTTGCCGGCTCGCGGGCCGCTCAATTTCACCCCGTACAGCTCCATCTTGTGGCCGACCAGGCGATAGCCCAGCCGCCGCGCCACCTCGTGCTGCAGCCGCTCGATCTCCGGGTCGACGAACTCGATCACCTCGCCGCCGTTCACGTCGATCAGGTGATCGTGGTGCTGTTCGCTCGCCTCTTCGTAGCGCGCCCGCCCGTCGTGGCCGAAGTCGTGCCGCTGGATGATGCCGGCTTCCTCGAAGAGCTTCACCGTCCGGTAGACCGTGGCAATCGAAATGCGCGGATCGAGCCGGACCGCGCGGCGGTGGACCTGCTCGACGTCCGGATGGTCGCTGGAATCCGAGAGCACGCGCGCGATGATGCGCCGCTGCTCGGTCATCTTCAGCCCCTTGTCATGGCAGAGCTGCTCGAGGCGAGCCGTCATGCTCTGGTGTGCCGCTTCCATGCCTCAGCTTTCGGGTCGATCCGGTCGCTCTAAAATGGCCACGATCCATCATAATGCAAAGAGAGCCCCAGGCCTATGCCCGGACTCTCCTGCAACCTGCCTGCCGCAGCGCCCGGGGCGCCATGGCGAAGAGCGTCGGCGAAGCCCTCAGGCGCGCTTGCGCGGCTTGGTGCCCAGGCCGATCTGCTTGGCCAGGCGCGACCGCTGCTTGGCATAGTTCGGCGCGACCATGGGATAGTCGGCCGGCAGACCCCAGCGTTCCCGGTATTCTTCTGGAGTCATGTCGTACGCCGTCTTGAGGTGGCGCTTCAGCATCTTCAGCTTCTTGCCGTCCTCCAGACAAACGATGTAGTCGGGGGTCACCGACTTCTTGATCGGCACCGCCGGCTGCGGGCGTTCCGGCTCCTTGACTGGCGCCTGGCCGACATTCGACAGCGCCTGATAGACATCGCGAATCAGCGTCGACAGCTCCGCTGCCGCCACGGTGTTCTTCGACACGTGGGCCGAGACGATGTTCGCCGTCAGTTGCAGCAGGTCCTTGGAGTTGTTTTCTTCGTTCACGCGCACTCTCCCGTTGGCGGCTTCTGGGGATTTTCTATACATGGAGAACAAGAAGGCCGCAAGAAGGCAATACTTGGGGACGACTGATTTGCGCGTCCAGGTCTGCCGTCGTCTATTAGGGGTTGTCTAGATTGTCATCTGGCAAGTTGCGCAGATCGCGGCGTAGTACCAGCGCATCGCTGCCATCGGCATAGTACTTGTCCCGCCGGCCGACCGCGCGGAAGCCGAGGGAGCGGTAGAGCGCGAGTGCCGCGGCGTTGCCCGCCGCCACCTCCAGGAAGAGCCGCTCGGTCCCGGATCCGAGCCAGGCGCGACCCGCGGCCAGGAGCCGGCTGGCGAGACCTCTGCGCCGGGCCCGGTGGGCCACGCCCAGCGAGAGCACTTCCGCCTCCTCGGCTGCCCGGCGCAGCAGGATGAAGCCCTGCAGGCCCCCCTCGCCCTCGGCCAGGAAGGCGGCGGTCTCCGGCTGGGCCAGCAGGAGCGCCAGCTCGCCCCGCGACCAGGGCGCCTCCGGAAAGCACTCGGCATGCAGGCAGGCGAGGGCTTCGAGGTCGTCCGGTCGCAGCGCGCGCAGGGCCGGGGCCGGGCTCACTGGGGCCCGGCCTTGGCGCGTGGTACGGTCGTATCGGGCTCGCGCAGGTAGAGCGGCTGCGGCCGGAC
>DATEDK010000024.1:0-3594 GCA_035281685.1 Kiloniellales bacterium
CGGGCTGTCGGTCGAGGAGTGGCTCGCCTACGCCCCGCCGGAGAGCCTCGCGCTCTTCATGTACATGAAGCCGCGCGCCGCCAAGCGGCTCTACTTCGACGTGATCCCGCGCGCGGTCGACGACTACCTCGCGCAGCTGGAGAGCTGGCACGGCAAGGGCGAGGCCGAGCGGATGGAGAACCCGCTCTGGCACATCCACGACGGCAAGCCGCCGGCGATGGAGAAGATCCTCGAGGGCTCGCCGCTCTCCTTCAACCTGCTCCTGAACCTGGCGGCGGTGGCGAACGCCGACGACCCGGCGCTGCTCTGGGGCTTCATCCGCCGCTACCGCCCGCAGCTGGCCGAGCTTGCGACACCCGAGGCCTCGCCGATGCTGGCCCGCCTGGTGGCGCACGCCGTGCGCTACTACCAGGACTTCGTGAAGCCCGCGAAGCGCTACCGCCGGGCTAGTGCGGCGGAGGAGACGGCGCTGCGCGAGCTCGCCGGCGCGCTCGATGCGCTGTCGGACGACGCGCCGGCCGAGACGATCCAGAACGAGGTCTACGAGGTCGGCAAGCGCCACCCCCTGGCCTTCGCGGACCTCCGGAGCTGGTTCAAGGCGCTCTACGAGATCCTGCTCGGGCAGGAGCAGGGGCCGCGGCTCGGCTCGTTCTTCGCGCTCTACGGGCTGGCGAATGCGCGCAAGCTGATCGCGCAGGCGCTGGCGGGGGAGCTGGTGGGGAGAGCCGCCGCAGAGTAGGTGGCGTAGCAAGCCGCTGTAGTGGCGCCCTCGCCGCCTTCGGACTTGAAGGCACGCTCGGGAGAGGGCGCTTCCGCTTGCCATCGAGCCCCCTTCGACTTCGCTGCTGCGGCTCGCCTGGCGATGTTGCTAGTCTGGCTCGAGGGGAGAGAGCCATGGGCGCGGACCTGGTGCCGGACATCGAGAAGCTGGAGCACATCTTCTCCAACGCCATCGCGCCGGCGTTCTTTCTCGGCGCCGTTGCGGCCTTCGTCTCGCTGATGACCTCGCGCCTGGCCGACGTCAACGGGCGGATCAAGACGACCATCGCGCAGGCGGACGGCAAGCCCCCGTCGGCCGGCGGCAGCGTCACGCTCGAGCTGCTGCTGCGCCGAGCGCGCCTCCTGGCCGACGGCATCGTGCTGTCGCTCGCCGGCGGCGTCTGCGCCACGCTGCTGCTGGCCGTGCTCTTCCTCAGCCAGATCGCCGGCTTCAGCCATGCCTATGGCGCGGCCCTTCTCTTCACCGCCGCCATCCTGCTGCTCGGCCTCGCGCTCTTCCGCTTCGCGCAGGAAGCCTCGCATGCCCGCAACGAGCTGAAGGAAACGCAGAGCCGCCTCGCCGAGCTGCAGGCGGCCGCGCTGGGGTCCGAAGCCGCACACAAGGGCTAGGCGCGGGCGCGACGGCGGGGTTTCCGCTGCGGCCCTTCGCTTCGCTGATGCGCCCGGCGAGCTCCAGGCGCACACTCCTTCCCGCAAGCGCCACGCATCAACCCGGCGCGAAGGGAGGATCGTCATGACCGAGCAGGCAACCAGGTGCGGGCCGTCCAGGCGCGAGGTGCTGTTGGGGGCGGCGGGTGCCGGTGTCGGCCTGGCGGCCTTGCGCGGCGCGGGCCTGCCGCGCAGGGCGCAGGCGCAGACGACGGGCAGCGTGAACGAGCTCGAGCTGCAGACCGTGTCGGGGCTCGTCGCCGGCAGCGCGATCGAGAAGGCGGTGTCGCACGAGCACCTCTTCGTCGACTTCTTCGGGCCGACCGATCCGAGCTACATGAACGTGAACTGGTCGGACGCGATCGGCACCTCGGCCAACCGGCTGATGGAGCTGAAGGCGCAGGGGGTGAACCTCTTCGTCGACTGGGGCTGCCTGGGCGTCGGGCGGAACGTGCTGCTGCTGCGCGACGCCGGCGGGCGCGCCGGGGTCAACGTCGTCTGCCCGACCGGCATCTACAAGGAGCTGATCCCGCCGGTCTTCATCGGCATGCCGGTCGACAAGATCGCCGAGCGCTTCGTCGAGGAGCTGACCAAGGGCTGCGATGCGACGATGATCCGCGCCGGCTTCATCAAGTGCGCGGTCAGCGACGACGGGCCGACCGAAACCGAGACGATGATCCATCGCGCCGCGGCGATGGCCGGCAAGGCGACGGGTGCCACCATCGCGCTGCACTGCCCCTACTACGCCGCGGTCGAGCGGGTGATCGCGACCTTGAAGGGCGAGGGCGTCGAGCTGACCCGCTTCGTCTGGGGCCACGCGCAGCCCTCGACGGTGGACCAGCACAAGGCGGTGGCGGCCGAGGGCGCCACCATCCAGTACGACGCGATCTCGGCGCACAGCGATCCCTTCTTCAATGGGCCGATCGACGACGCCTCGATGCTGGATCGCCTGGAGGCCATGGCGAAGGCCGGCTACGACAAGCAGGTGCTGGTCTCCGCCGACGGCTCGACCTACGTCAATCCGCAGAAGTGGCAGTACGACCGCATCGCCACCTACGTGCACGGCTACTTCGCGCCGCTGCTGGAGAAACGGTTGGGCGCGGAGATGGCAGCGCAGATCCTGCGCGACAACGTGATCCACGCGTTCCGCAAGCCGGATGCGGCGGCTTAGTTCTCCCTCGCCCCGCGCAGCGGGGAGAGGGTCGGGGTGAGGGGTGTCGTTCGGTCGGTTCTTGTGGCGGCAGCGGCCCCCCTCACCCGCGCGGCGCTTCGCGCGCGCACCCTCTCCCACTTGCGTGGGAGAGGGTCAGACTCTGCCATGCGCGTAGTCCCAGTAGAGCTGGCGCGCCTTGGCGTAGACCGGGCCGGGCTGCAGGTGGCGGCCGTCGATGCGGGTGATCGGCAGCACCTTGCCGAAGTTGCCGCTGGAGAAGAGCTCGTCGGCCTCCAAGAGCTCCTCGTAGGTGACCGTGCGCTCCTGCACCTCCATGCCGGACTGGCGCAGCAGCGTTACCACGCGCTGCCTGGTGATGCCGTTGAGGAAGGTGCCGTTGGGCACCGGTGTCACCGCCACGCCCTCCTTCGCGAACCAGAGGTTGGCGGTGGCGAGCTCGGCCACGTTGCCGTTGCCGTCCAGCACGACGGCGTTGTCGAAGCCCTTGCCCAGCGCCTCCTTCAGCGCGCGCGCCGCGTTGGGGTAGAGGCAGGCGGCCTTGGTGTCGGTCGGCGCCGCCTTCGGGTGCGGCCGGCGGAAGCTCGACAGCATGACCGCAGCACCCTTCGGTGCCGGCATCGGCGTCTCGATCAGCGAGAAGCAGAAGCGCGTGGTGTCGGGGTCGGGGGCGACCCAGCCGCCCTCGGCCCAGAACATCGGGCGGATGTAGAGCGGCGTCTCCTTCGGGAAGCGCGCGATGCCCTCGTGCGCGATGTCCATCAGCTCGCCCGCGGAGAGGTGCGGGTCGAGGCCCATGGACTTGGCCGAGGCGATGACGCGCTGGCAGTGCTGGTCGAGATCGGGCGCCACGCCCTCGAAGGCGCGCGCCCCGTCGAAGACGCAGGAGCCGAGCCAGAGCGCATGGCTGTTCGGCCCGACGACAGGCGGGTTGCCCTCGAGCCAGCGACCGTCGATGAAGTGCCAGGACTGCATGGACCTTCTCTCTCAGTCAG
>DATEDK010000025.1:0-3253 GCA_035281685.1 Kiloniellales bacterium
CGATCCTCGGCGCCGCGCCGACGCCTGCGCAACTGCCGACCGCCTACCTGCGCGCGCTCTATCAGGAGTATGCGCCGCGCTTCGAGCAGTCGCTGACGGAAGGTCTCGCCTACCGCGGCCCGACGCTGATCGACCAGGCGCTGGGCGAGCGGCGTTTCACGCGCACGCTCGAGCTGGGCTGCGGCACCGGCCTCCTCGGTCCGGTGCTGCGTCCGCGGGCGGCGCAGCTCGAGGGCGTCGACCTGTCGCCGGCGATGCTCGCGCGGGCGCGCCGGCGCGGCCTCTACGACGCGCTGCACGAAGCCGAAGCGCTCGCCTTCCTTGCGGCTGCTCCGGCCGATACCTGGGATCTCGTTGCCGCCGCCGATCTCCTGCCCTACCTCGGCGATCTCGCGCCCGTGCTCGCAGGCATCACCCGGGTGCTGACGACCGGCGGCCGGGTCGTGCTGACGCTGGAGCGGCACGACGGTGCGGAGGATTACCTCCTGGCGCCGACGCAGCGTTTCCGCCATGCCGCCCGCTACGTGCTCGGCCTGGTGCAGGCGCTGGGGCTTGCCGTCGAGCGCCTCGATCCGGTGGTGACGCGGCAGGAGGCGGGGCAGCCGGTGCCGGGCCTGCTGCTGGTCGCGTCGAAATGAAGGCAGGCGCGCAATTAAGGCAAAAGGGCTTGATGGGATAAGGCGTCGCGGCAGGGCGTAGTGCTGTCCAGGTCGCACGCTCCATGGAGGGGTCCCATGCGTGTCCTTCGGCGAGTCCCCAGGGTCACATCCCTCTGGGCCGCTTCTCTCCTGTTCGCCGCCACCTGCCTCACCGGCACCGCGAGCCTTGCCGAAACTCCCGCCGATATCACCCAGGTTGCCAGCCTCTCGGCCGCGGCTGAGGGCGAGGATGGCTGCTACTTCGGCGAGTGTCCGGAGCCAGGCGCCACGCCGCCCTCGCTGCCGCCGGTCGAGGAGCCGCAGACCTGGACCGATCCGAACCAGACGCCGCCCAACCAGACACCCTGGCCGCAGCAGGCCGAGCTCACCTCGATCTGCCAGACGCCGCAGTTCTGGTGCCAGATGTTCGAGTACGGCCCCGTGGGCGCCGAGTGCTGGTGCGCGGACTGGTACGGCAACATCCACACCGGCTGGACGATCTCGGAATGAGTGCGCCGGGCCACCGCTGCGGCTGCAGCCATCGCAAGGTCGGACGCCGCCGGGCGTTGACGCTTCTCGCCGCCGGCGCCGCCGCTCCGCTCCTGCCGGCCGCCCCGGCGCTGGCGCTGCCGCGCACCGCCGGCTGCTCGCTCGCCCAGGGCCAGCTGGCGGAGTTCAACAGCTACGGCTACGGCGATCCCTGGGGCGTCATCGAAAGCTCCGGCGATCCGGCGCTGGACCGCGCGCTCGGCAAGGCGCTGGTGCGCCTCTCCGGGCTCTTCGGCCAGCGCCCCGGCTTCGGCTTCTTCGACGACTACGGCATGCCGAACGCCTATGCGACCTACGAGACCACGGTGCCCGGTACCTGGGGCACGGTGCTCTATGGCATGACGCTGTTCCGCCAGCTGGTCCAGGGCTACGCCGACGAGGGCATGGCGGTGATGATGATTGCCGCGCACGAGTTCGGCCACATCGCGCAGTACGCCGGGGGCGCCGACCAGCAGCTGCAGGCCGGGCACTACACGGTGAAGCCGGTCGAGCTGCACGCCGACTGGCTCGCCGGCTGGTATCTCGGCATGCGCAAGCGCGACCGGCCCGATCTCTCGCTGACCGAGGCCGGCCGATTCCTCTACTCGATCGGCGACTACATGACCTTCGACTACAACCACCACGGCACGCCGGACGAGCGCGTCGCCGCGGCGGAAGGCGGCTTCAAGCACGCCGAAGCCGGCGGCACCGACTTCGGCACCGCCTTCCGCGAGGGCATGGACAGGATCCGCAGCTGGACCTAGCGCCCGGCGAGAAGGCGCCTGGCGGCCGCCATCGCCGCCCGGTCCTTCGCGCTGGGCTGCGGCAGCGTCAGCTTCAGGCCCTCGATCGTGCGCGTCAGAATGTGCGCGACAAGGGCACGCGCGAACCATTTGCGGTCGGCGGGAATCACGTACCAGGGTGCGTCCTGCGTCGAGGTGGCGGGGAGCGCCTCGGCAAAGGCGGCCATGTAGTCCTGCCAGTGCGCGCGCTCCTTCGCGTCGCCGGGGTTGAACTTCCAGAACTTCGTCGGATCGTCGATGCGCTCGATCAGCTGCTTCGACTGCTCCTCCTTCGACACGTTCAGGAAGAACTTGCGCACCACCGTGCCGTTGGCACCGAGGTGCCGCTCGAAGTCGCGGATCGAGCGGTAGCGGGACTGCCACAGGGCCGGGCCGGCCGGGATGGGGAGGCGCTGCGGCGCCAGGAACTCCGGGTGCACGCGCACCACCAGCACTTCTTCGTAGTAGGAGCGGTTGAAGACGCCGATCTGGCCGCGCTCCGGCAGGCGACGCGCGGCACGCCAGAGGAAATCGTGGTCGAGCTCCTCGGCGTTGGGCGCGCGGAAGGAGGTGACCTGCACGCCCATCGGGTTCACGCAGCCGACGACGTGCTTGATGATGCCGTCCTTGCCGGCGGCGTCGAGGCCCTGCAGGATCACCAGCATCGCATGGCTGTCGCTGGCCCAGAGCACCTCCTGTGCCGCCGCCAGGCGCTGGCGGCTTTCCTCGAGCAGCTCCTCGCCGCGGTCCTTCAGCTCCGCCTTGTGCGCGCTGCCACGCGGCTCGACCGGCAGCCAGTCGGCCGGATGCCTCGCGAGGTCGAGCTTGCGGCCCGGAACGACACGGCAATGGCGAACGGCCTGTTCGAGGATGCGACGATCCATGCGCGGCTCCTTGACGGGGATGGCGCTTGTCGGAAGCTTGGCACCGGCCCTTGGGGCCGGCAACGCAACGGGCGAGCGCGATGGGTGAAATTCTGCGGTTCGATGCCAGCCGCCTGGTGCAGGAAGCGGTCGAGGACGCCGTGCTGGTGATCGACATCGCGGCCGGGCGCTGCTTCGCGCTGGACGGCGGCGCTGCCGCGCTCTGGCCGAGCCTGCTCGCCGGCACGAGCCGGGAAGCGCTGCTGCGCGAGGCCGAGGCGGCCTTCGACGCGCCCGCGCACGTCGTGCGCCCTGCCGTGGAGGCCTTCCTGGCCGAGCTGCTGGCCGAAGGCGTGGTGGTGGCGAGCGAGGGAACGGTGGTGGTGCGTGTGCCCAGCGGCAAGCAGCCCTTCGAGCCGCCGCGGACGAAGCGCTACGACGA
>DATEDK010000026.1:0-3968 GCA_035281685.1 Kiloniellales bacterium
CGACCTGCCGCTGGGCGACGGCAAGGCCGAGCGCAGCCTCGCGGTCGCCGAACGCGTGATCGTCGGCAAGGAGAGCAGCGGCGCGCTGGCGCAGCTCTGCTCGGGCCAGCGCTTCGGCCCGTCGCCGCTGAGCCCGCGGGAGCGGCGCGGGCTGGAGAAGCTGGAGGGCGCGCCGCTCCAGCATCGCGAGCAACCCGACTGGGTGCGCTCGGAGTGTCCGCAGTGGCTCTGGCCGCGCTTCGGCCCCGATGCCGCCGCTCGGCTCGCAGCGCTGGCGGAGCCGGCGCCGCTCGACCTGCGCGTCAACGCGCTGAAGGCGACACGGCCCGAGGCGATCAAGGCGCTGGTGGCCGAGGGCCTGCACCCGCAGCCGACGCCGCTGTCGCCGCTCGGGCTCAGGCTCGATGACCGGCCGAACGTGGCGGCGACCGCTGCCTTCCGCGACGGGCTGGTGGAGCGGCAGGACGAGGGCTCGCAGCTGGCCGCCCTCCTGGTCGACGCGCGGCCGGCACAGCGGGTGGTCGACTTCTGCGCCGGCGCCGGCGGCAAGACACTGGCGCTGGCGGCGGCCATGCAGAACAGGGGCTCGCTCTTCGCCTGCGACGTCGAGGACTGGCGCCTGGAGCGGGCAGGGGAGCGCCTGCGCCGCGCCGGCGCGCACAACGTCACGCGCAAGGCGCTCGCCACGCACCGCGATCCCTGGGTGAAGCGGCACAAGGGGGCCTTCGACCGCGTGCTGGTCGATGCGCCCTGCTCGGGCACGGGTGCCTGGCGGCGCAATCCCGACGCGCGCTGGCGCACGGCGCCCGAGGACCTGGCGCGCGTCGTCGCCCTGCAGCGCGAGATCCTGGACAGCGCCTGCCGCCTGCTGAAGCCGGGCGGGCGGCTCGTCTACGTGACCTGTTCGCTGCTGCCGGAGGAGAACGATGCGCAGGCCGAGGCCTTCCTCGCTGGCCATGGCGACTTCCGGCTGCTGCCGCTGCGGCAGCTCTGGCCCCAGCTCCTCGAGGCCCCGCCGCCGGCGGGGCTCGGCGACACCTTGACGCTCTCCCCGGAGACGGACGGCACGGACGGCTTCTTCGTCGCGGTGCTGGAGCGAAGCCGGCCGGAGGCGGCCGCGTGAGCCAGGGTTTCACTCTGCGCGAGGCCGCGTTCGGCGACGCCGAGGCGATCGCGCGCGTGCACGTGGAGACCTGGCGGGCGGCCTACGCCGGCGTGGTGCCGGACCACTATCTCATCGGCATGTCGGTGCAGGGCCAGGCCTTCCAGTGGAAGAGGCTGCTGCGCCGCCCGGCCGAGCGGCACATGACCCTGGTGGCCGAGGTGCCGCGCGCGGGCGTGGTCGGCTTCGGCTCGGCGGGTACCGGCCGTTCCCGGCCGCCGCCGGCCTCGGGCGAGATCTACACGCTCTACGTGGCCACCGACTGGCAGGGCCGCGGCATCGGCCGGGCGCTGCTCAATGCGCTGCTCGGCCGCCTGGCCGGGCTCGGCCACGCCGATGCCTACCTCTGGGTCCTGGCGGACAATCCGTCGCGGTTCTTCTACGAGCGCGTGGGCGGCCAGCGCGTCGCCCAGCAGGTGGAGAGCTTCGCCGGCTCGCAGCTGCAGGAATACGCCTACCGCTGGCCGACCCGTCCCCAAAGATGACGAACCCGCAGAAGTGATTGGGTTCACTGCGGCTTCCGGCCTGCCCTCCTAGCTTCAGGACAACGGCAGCAGCGGAGAGGTCCCATGTTCAGCGACGCAGTCCACATCCGACCGGCGATGAGGCACGAGGCGCGGACCATCGCGAAGCTCTTCCTGATCTCCTCGGACGGCCTGGCCGCCTATGTCTGGCAGCAGCTGGCCGGCCCCGACGATCTCCTCCTGGCGGTCGGCGCCAAGCGCTATGCGCGCGACGACATCCCCTGCTCCTACAAGAACTGCCTGGTGGCCGAGCGGGCCGGGCGGATCATCGGCATGGTGCACAGCGTCCCCATCGAGGACGACCTGCCCGACTGCTACATCCCGGAGCTGCCGGGCGACGCGGTGCTGAAGCCCTACAAGGAGCTGACCAGCCACCAGCCTCCTTCGCTCTTCGTCTCCGGTCTTGCGGTCTTTCCGGCCGCGCGCCGCCAGGGCGTCGGCTCGCGCCTGCTCGCGGCCGTGCGCGAGCGCGCCCGCGGCCTCGGGCTCGACCAGCTGAGCCTGATCTGCTTCGAGCCGAACGAGGGTGCCTGCCGGCTTTACCGCAGCCAGGGCTTCGCGGTCACCGCGCGGCGCCCGCTGGTGCCACATCCGCTGCTGCATTACAGCGCCGGCGATGCGCTGCTGATGGTCGCGCCGTCCGACCCGATCGGCGCCATGGCCGAGCCGCAGCCGGAGGAGGACGACGCGCGCCCTTTTCTCCCGACGGCGCTCCCGGCCGCGCCGACGGGCCCCCTGCATCACTGCGGGCAGCCCATCGGCGAATGCCAATGCTCCTGAGGTCCGCTCTCGGCCTGCGCTGGCCCAGGTAAGTGGCCTGCTCAGGCGCGCCGCATCGAGTGCCGGTACCAGTCCACCTTGCGGGTCGCCAGCATCAGCGCGGCCAGCAGCAGGAAGAGCGCAAGCGACCCTGACAGCAGCGCGAAGTCTTCGCTGGCGAGCGTGACGTAGAGGTAGCCTTTGACCGCGGTCAGGCCGAGTCCCAGCGCCACGCCGCGCTTCCACGAGCCCAGCGAGACCGCAAGGTAGAAGGCGATCAGCACGATGGTTGCCACGCTCGCCGCCCAGTAGGCAGGGTCGAAGCCGATCGCCTCGGAGAGCGAGAGCAGCAGGAGGTAGAAGAGAGTCTCGGCGGCGCCCACCAGCAGATACTGCACGGGATGCAAGGGGCGGCCACTCGCAACTTCGAAGAGGAAGACCGCGGCGAAGACCAGCGCCAGCACGAAGAGCGCATATTTCACCGCCCGCTCGCTCATCACGTGGGCGTCGACCGGCTGGATCAGGCTGACGCCGAGTGCGGCATAGTCGAGCCGGGCGAGACCGTCGGCGGTTTCCTGCGAGAGCCAAGCCACCCACGCGGACGGGAGACCCTCGGCGAAGGCGCTGGTCCGCCAGCCGGCGGTGAAGCCGGTCTGGCCGATCTCGCTCTCCGCCGGCAGCCCGGCGCCGCCGAAGGAGGGGTGCGGCCAGGTCGAGGCGAGGCGGATGTCGCTGGTCTCGCCGACGGGGACGATCTGGAACGACCGGCTGCCGTTCAGGTCGAGGGCGAAGGAGAGGTTGAGGCTATCGCCGGGCTTCAGGCCCGAGAGCGGCGCCTCCAGCGCACCGGCTTCCTTCACCAGCGTCGCCGGACGGAGCTGCGCCTGGCTGCCGCTGGCGAGCGCCACCGGCACGCTGCCGGAGAGACCCGCGAGCTCGGTCGCGCGCACCAGAAGGCGCGCATCCGCCCACTGCAGCTGGCGCTCCTGCAGGCCCAGCGTCTCGGCTCTCGGCAGGCGGAAGCTCGCCGCCACCTTGAGGTCGGCTTGGTAGACCAGCGCCTCGAAGAGGCCTCGCCTGCGCGCCTCGGGCGCCAGCGTGCCGTCGACGGTGAGGCTCTCCGGCAGCAGGAAGAGCAAGCCGCGCTGTCCGCTCGCCGCCAGCACCGGCAGCACGATTAGCGGCCCGCTCACCACCTGGTCCGGGCCCCAGAGCTGCCCGATCTCCTGCTCGACCTCGACCTGCCGCCAGGCGCGTTCGCCGACGAGTTCGCGCACCAGCTGCAGTGGCAGCAGGAACAGGAGCACCAGCAGAAAGAGGAACACCCCCTTGCGCAAGAGCGGTGAGGCGAGCCAGCGCGGGATCGGCAGTCCCAGCGCGCGCGGCTGCGGCGCCGGGACTGAGCTGGTGTCGGTCATGGTGGCAACCCTCTCGACGGTGGACGTCGAGAGCGGAGTGGACTGCGCGATGCAGGCAGGCCCAGGGCCGGATTGCGACGGATTGAGGACCCTCTAAAAAGTCCC
>DATEDK010000027.1:0-6525 GCA_035281685.1 Kiloniellales bacterium
ATGGAGAAGCCCGCCGGCAGTCCCGGGCCATCGTCGGTGACGCTGAGCCGCCAGCCGCTGTTGGCCGGCTCCGGCTTTGCCTCGACGGTGACATTGCCGGCGCCCTTGCCGTCGACGCCGTGCTCCACTGCATTGTTCAGCAGCTCGTGCACGATCAGCGCCACAGGAATCAGGTGGTTGCGTGGCAGCGTCACCCCTTCGCAGTTGAGCGCGCAGTTGAAACCGGGTGCGAAGCGCATCACCGCCTCGCAGAGCTCGCGCAAGGGCGCCTCCAGCGCCACCATCTCTTCGCTGCCGGCGATGCGATCATGCAGCCGCTGGATGACCGTGAGCTGCGTTGCCGCGTCGGTTACGATCTGCTGTTGCGATGGCTCGAGATCCTGGGCGCGCAGGCGCAGGAGGCTGGAGCAGAGCTGCAGGATGTTCCCGACGCGGTGCCTTAGCTCGCGATAGAGCAGGTCGGCACGTTGCGCTGCGGCCGCATACTTGCGCCTTTGCGTATCGAGCATCGCGGTCAAGCCGATGACGAATCCGCCCGCCGCCAGGAACGCCAGGAGCGTCGCCGGCGTGTCGCGCTCGAAGGCGAAGGACTGCGCGGGCGGCAAGACGAAGTACCAGATCAGCAGGACGCCCAGCAGCAAATGGAGCGCCGCCGCTCGCCAGTCGGTCAGCACGGCGACGACGAAGAGACTGGGAAAGAAGGTGATGAAGACGACCTTGCTCAGATAGTCGTCCAGCAGTAACCGCAACAGCAAAGCCAGCACCGCCATCCCGATCGCGAAGGGATAGCGCCAGCGCCAAATGCCATTTCGCAATCTTTCGAGCACGGAAGTCCACGCCCCATCCCGGGTCAAGGACAACTGGCCGTCAGGGTGGGGCAATCCATCATAGCAGAGGGCGCTCCCGGGGGGGGACAATCTCCGCATCAGGCCCGAGCCGCTAAAGCGGTATGTTGTCGTGCTTTTTCCAGGGGTTCTGGAGCTGCTTGTTGCGCAGCATGCGCAGCGCGCCGGCGACGCGCCGGCGGGTGCCGTGCGGCATGATCACGTCGTCGATGAAACCCCGGGCGGCGGCGACGAAGGGGTTGGCGAACTTCTGCCGGTACTCCTCGGTGCGGCTCTCCAGCTTCTTCGGGTCGTCGGCGTCGCCGCGAAAGATGATCTCCACCGCGCCCTTCGGGCCCATGACCGCGATCTCGGCCGTCGGCCAGGCGTAGTTCACGTCGCCGCGCAGGTGCTTCGAGCTCATGACGTCGTAGGCGCCGCCATAGGCCTTGCGGGTGATCACCGTGACCTTCGGCACCGTCGCCTCGGCGAAAGCGAAGAGCAGCTTGGCGCCATGCTTGATGATGCCGCCGTACTCCTGCGCGGTCCCCGGCAGGAAGCCCGGCACGTCGACCAGCGTGACGATCGGGATGTTGAAGCAGTCGCAGAAGCGCACGAAGCGCGCGCCCTTGATCGCGCTGTCGATGTCGAGACAACCCGCCAGCACCATCGGCTGGTTGGCGACGATGCCGACCGTGCTGCCTTCGATGCGCGCGAAGCCGATCACGATGTTGCCCGCATAGGTCGGCTGCAGTTCGAAGAACTCGCCCTCGTCGACGATCTTGGTGATCAGCTCCTTCATGTCGTAGGGCTTGTTCGGGTTCGCCGGCACCAGGCTGTCGAGCGAGGGCTCGGCGCGGTCGGCGGAATCCTGGGTCGCGCGCACCGGCACGTTGGCGCGGTTCGAGACGGGCAGGAAATCGATCAGCCGGCGCAGCTCCATGAGCGCCTCGACGTCGTTCTCGAAGGCGAGATCGGCCACGCCCGACTTGGTGGTATGGGTGACCGCGCCGCCCAGCTGCTCGTGCGTCACCTCCTCGTGCGTCACGGTCTTCACCACGTCGGGACCGGTGACGAACATGTAGGAGCTGTCCTTCACCATGAAGATGAAGTCGGTCATCGCCGGCGAGTAGACCGCCCCGCCCGCGCAGGGGCCCATGATCAGCGAGACCTGCGGCACCACGCCCGAGGCCAGCACGTTGCGTTGGAAGACCTCGGCGTAGCCGGCGAGCGAGGCGACGCCCTCTTGGATGCGGGCCCCGCCGGAGTCGTTGATGCCGATGACGGGAGCCCCGACCTGCATGGCCTTGTCCATGATCTTGCAGATCTTCTCGGCGTGCGCCTCGGAGAGCGAGCCGCCGAAGACGGTGAAGTCCTGGCTGAAGACGAAGACGAGCCGGCCGTTCACCGTGCCGTGGCCGGTGACCACGCCGTCGCCGGGGATCTTCTGCTCACGCATGCCGAAATCGTGGCTGCGATGCTCGACGAACATGTCCCACTCCTCGAAGGAGCCTTCGTCGAGCAGCAGGATGATCCGCTCGCGCGCGGTCAGCTTGCCCTTGCCGTGCTGCGTGGCGATGCGCTTCTCGCCGCCGCCGCTGCGGGCGGCTTCGCGCTTGGCCTCCAGGGCCTGGACGATCTGCTGCATGGCGGTGATCCCTTCCCTTGCCGTGCTGGCCTTAGCATGGCCTGCCAGCAGGGCCTAGTGGCTGCGCACCAGGGCGAGCAGGCGGGCGGCCGCCTCGATGTCGGCGGCGAGCTTTCGGCGGCGCTGCAGCGCCACGGGATCCTCGCCCCAGGTCTCGAGCTGCCAGCTCTCGTCCAGCTCGGCCGCCGCGAAGGCCTCGGCCGCATCGATGCGGCTGTGCGCCACCGCCAGGCCGATGACCAGCGAGCCCGTCGCCTGGACGAGCTGCGCCAGCGCGGTCAGCCGGAAGCCGCGCAGCGCGCCGACGGCGGCGGCCAGCGCCGCCAGGCTGGCCGGCGGCTGGGTCACCGCCATGAGCCCCTCGGTCACGGTCAGCGGTGCCGCAAACCGCGCCTCCGCCCAATCCAGCAGCGGCTGCCAGCTCTGCCTTTGGCGGGCCACCAGGGTGGCTGGGCGGTCGGCGCGATAGCAGAGCAGGTCGGTCGCGCCATAGGCGGCGAGGCTACGGTGCACGGCCGCCTCGTTCGCGAGCGTCAGGTCGATCGTCGTGCAGGCGAGCTGGGTCAGCGGCATGGTCTCGGGCTCGACCCGGTCGCCCTGCGTGCGCCACTCGGCCGCCACCGCCTCGGCCAGGGCCGGGCTCGGCAGGGCGAGCGACCGCTTGCCCGGCGTCAGCGCCGGCTTGCCGTCGAGAAGGAGCTGCAGTCCCTCCGGACCGGAGGAGAGCGACACCGCGCGATAGGCCCGCTTCATGCTCAGTTGCTGAACAGGCCCTTCAGCCCTTCGACCGCGTCCTTGGCGCCCTCGCCGATGGCGTCGAAGGTGTCGCCGGCGCCCTCGCCGATGCTCTCGACGGTATCGCTGATCGCGCTGCCAGCCTCCTCGAAGAAGCTGAGCGGTCCGCCCTCCTCCTCCACCTTGTCGACGGCCGCGACGCAGGCATTGCCGTCCCCGGAGACCGCGCGGTCGCCGATGATCGCGGCAAGACCCGCCGGGGGAAAGACGATGAGGCCGGCGGTCTTGGCGAGGCCGAGCGCCGTGCCCGCGGGATCGGGCGTGACGGAGGGTTTCGTCAACGGCCCGCGCACGACCATCGGCACGGCCAGGCCGACCAGCGCCGTCTCCTTCGACCGGCTGTCGACGTAGAAGTCGATGGTCTCGCTCTTCAGGTCGACCGTGCCGTTGCCGATCACAGTGAAGTCCTCGGCGTCGAGCGCGGTGCCCTGGTTGGTGCCGATGCCGTCCTGCCACGCCATGCGGTTCACCAGGCAGTTCATCTTGCTCTGCCCGCCGCCGCCGACCAGCGGCCGCAGGATGGCAGCGAGCGGCGCCGAGGCGATCGATGCCAGCTCGCTGTCGATCGTGCCGCTGCCGGAGGAGATCGTGCTGCGCCCATCGAGACTGGCCGCCATGGCCTTGGGACTATCGCCCACTGCGGCGAGCTCGACGTCCACCTCCAGGCTGCCGTTCAGGACGCCATCGGTTGCCACCCCCAGCGGCAAGCCACTGCCGGCGAGACTGAGGCTCGTTGTCGGCGGCATGGCCGAGGCATCGATCGCGAGTTGGCCTGTGAAGGTGCCGCCGCCATAGCTGAAGCCGAGCGGATCGAGGCTGAGTTTGCCGTCCTCGAGCGCGATGCGCGTCGCAAGGTCCAGGACCAGCCGAGTGCCGGAGTTCAGCTGGTCCACGGTCAGCACCAGCTTGGCGTTGGCCTCGCGAAGGTACTCGAACGGCAGTGGTGCTGCGGGAAACAGCGCGCCGCTCGTATCGCCGCCCTTGCCGGCCGGCAGCACCAGCTTGCCCAGATGCAGCTCACCCTCGAGGCGCGGCACGGGCTGCGCGGTGGACAGCGTCAGGCTGCCGTCGAAGGCGGCACCGGCCAGCATGCCCTTGAGCGACGAAAGCGCGACAGTAGCCGGATCCCGCTGCTGCACCTGGGCTTCCAGCTGAAAGTGGCCGGCGGGCAGTTCCGGCGCGAAGACCTGCAGGTCCTTCCCCTGCACCGAGACCCGGAAGTCGTTGGCGCCGCTCTCCCACGGACCGATCTTGCCCGCGAGCTGCAAAGTGGCATCGCCGACGCGACCAGCGATCTCCACGGGCTGCACCCCGCCCTCGACCAGCGCGGGTGCCGCCGGCAGCGTCAGCTCCAGGTCGAGCGGCAGTTCGTCCAGCGCGCCGGTCAGGGTCACGGCCATGGGACCCGCGAGGTCCGGCGCAACGAGGCCGAGCTCGGCCAGGGTCAAGGTGCCGGCGAGCTCGTGCTGCCGGTCGTCCAGCGTGACCTTCGCCCTTTCGATCTTCACGGCGGCGAAGTGCGGCAGGCTTCCCGATCCGCCGCCGCGCTCGCCCATGTGCCAGTTGGCCTCGCCTTCGGCCGTGCGCTCCAGCGACACCGACGCATCGCTCAGCAGCAGACGGCGCACCTCGATATCGCCATTGATCAGCGGCCAGAAGGCAACCTCGGCCTCGACGTGGCCCAGGGTCACCATGTCGGGCGCGGCGCCCCAGGGCGCATTCTCGAGCCGCACACCCTCCATCACGATCGCCGGCGAGGGCAGCACCTGCATCTCGACCGTGCCGTCGATCGCCAGCTTGCGGCCTGTCGCCGTCTTCACCTCGTCCTGGATCAGCGCCTTCAGATCCTCGACCGGGTAGTTGGTGACGATCGCATAGGCGGCGACCGCGAGCGCCACCACGACAGCGAAGAGGCCGACGACCACCCATTTCAGCCGGCGCATCAGCTTGCGCATCGAAGATCCTCCACCAGCCGCGGCAGGTCGGCCGGGTGCAGGGCTACCGCCCGGGCACCGTGGCGCAGCAGCTCGTCTGCCGGATGATAGCCCCAGCCGACCCCCAGCGCATGGGCGCCGGCATTCGAGGCCATTTCCATGTCGTAGACGCTGTCACCGATCATCAGCGTTTGCTCCGGCCCGACCCCAGTCTCGCGCATGGCCTGCTGGAGGATCTCGGGATGCGGCTTCGATGGGCCGTCGTCGGCGGTTTTCAGCACCGCGAAGAGATGATCCAGCCGGTGGCCGGCGAGGCTCGCCACAAGGCCGCGCCGGTTCTTGCCGGTGGCGATGGCGAAGCTGCGCGTGGGATGCGCCAGCGCCTCCAGCACCTCGCGCATGCCGGCGAACAGCGGTTCGTGCGTCACGCCGCCGGCGGCGCGCAGGGCCTGGAAGCGGCGACGGAAGGCGGCGGTCACCGCCGCGTGCAGCGCCGCCTCGGGCTGCTCTTCGGGGTGCATGAGCCGTGCGATCGCGCGCTCGAGCGTGAGCCCGACCTGGCGGCGGACGGCTGGCGGCTCGGGCTCTGCCAGCTGCAGCTCGGCGAAGGCCGCCTGCATGGTGGCGACGATGGCGGCCTGGCTGTCTACCAGCGTGCCGTCGTAATCGAAGACGATGAGCTGCAGCAGCTGGTCCATCAGGCGCCGCGCTCGATCAGCTTCTCGATCGCGACCGCCAGGCGCTGCTCGATCTTCTCGCCGATGAGCCCGAGGCGCTTCAGCTTGGCCGCAAAGTGTTCGGGCAGCGGCGCCGCCACGCGCAGCGTGGTGCCGTCCTCGGGGTGCGGGACCGCAATCTCGCTCGCGTGCAGCATCAGCGGGCCAGCTTCCCGCGCGCCGTACTTGGCGTCGCCCAGGATCGGGTGTCCGATCGCGGCGAGGTGCACGCGGAGCTGGTGCGTGCGGCCGGTCAGCGGCGACAGCGCCACCAAGCTCACGCGCTCGTTCTGCGTGGTGGCCACGACAGCATAGACGGTGACCGCCTCCTCGCCCGTCGCCTCGTCCACGCCCATGCGCTCCCGCCCCGCCTCGCCCCCCTTGGCGAGCGGCCTGTCGATGCGGCCGGCCAGCGGCTGCGGCTTGCCCTCGACCAGCGCGAGATAGAGCTTGCGCGCCTGGCGCTCGCGGAAGGCTGCGGTCAGCGCGCGCGCCGCGGCAGCGCCGCGCGCCAGTACCAGCGCCCCGGAGGTGTCGCGGTCGAGGCGGTGCACCAGGCGCGGCGGCTCCTCGCCCGGCGGGACCAGGGCGGCCAGCAGATGATCGAG
>DATEDK010000028.1:0-3161 GCA_035281685.1 Kiloniellales bacterium
GCGCATGGAGTTCGGGCCGCGGTCCCTGGGCGCCCGCTCGATCCTGGGCGATGCCCGCTCGCCGGGGATGCAGCGCACGATGAACCTGAAGATCAAGTACCGCGAGAGCTTCCGCCCCTTCGCGCCGGCGGTGCTGCGCGAGGCGGTCGACCAGTGGTTCGAGCTCGACGACGACAGCCCCTACATGCTGCTGGTCGCCGACGTGCGCGCCGACAGGCGCCGCGCGATGAGCGAGGCCGAGCGAGCGCTCTTCGGCATCGACAGGCTGAACGTGCCGCGCTCGGAGATCCCGGCCGTGACGCACGTCGACTATTCAGCGCGCGTGCAGACCGTCCATGCCGAGACCAACCCGCGCTTCCATGCGCTGCTGTCGCGCTTCCAGGCGCTGACCGGAGTGCCGGTGCTGGTGAACACCTCCTTCAATGTGCGCGGCGAGCCGATCGTCTGCACTCCGGAGGATGCCTACCGCTGCTTCATGGGCACCGAGATGGACCTGCTGGTCTGCGGCAACGCGATGATTGAGAAGTCGCGGCAGCCGGCGGGCCAGGCCAGGGATTACAAAGACAGATTCGAGGCCGACTGATGCGGCTGCTCAAGACCGTGGCGATCAATTTCGCGGTGCTCGCCAGCCTGCTGCTGATCGCAGTCATCGTGCTGGAGTTCTATGTGCGCTGGGAGGACACGAAGGCGAGCAACGTCGGGCAGCGCCGCGCCGCCACCCCCAACTATGCCGGTGCGGCGTGGGCGGAGCAGCACTTCCGCGAGGTCGACGCGCTGAGGACCACCTTCTTCTCGTTCGTGGAATGGCGCCGCGAGCTGTTCGAAGGCGAGACGGTCAACGTGGTCGGCCCCTACCACGAGCGGCTGACACCGCCGGCCGATGGGGCCAAGGGCGGTGCCGTCTTCTTCTTCGGCGGCTCGACCATGTGGGGCACGGGCGCGCGCGATCAGGAGACGATCCCGTCCTACTATGGCCGGATCGCCGGGCGGCCGGCACGCAACTTCGGCGAGTCGGGCTATGTCGCGCACCAGAGCCTCGAAATGCTGCTCTGGCTGCTGCAGGAGGGCGAGCGGCCCGACGCCGTCGTCTTCTACGAAGGGGTGAACGACGTCATGCACCGCTGTCGGAGCGGCGCTGCGGCTTTCTCGCAGAGCCAGGAAGGCAGGATGCGGGCACTGCTCGCACAGGAACCCGGCCTCTTCCTGCGCGTGTGGACCCTGGTGAGCGTGAAGCTGGCGTCTGGGCAGAACGAGGACAGCGCCGATCGTTTCGACTGTGACAATGATCCTGCAAAGGCCCGCCGCGTCGCCGACGCGCTGATTGACGACTGGAAGCTCGCCCGCCTGGCGGCGGAGAGCGAAGGCATCGCCTTCTTCGCGGTGCTGCAGCCGGTCATCTATTTCAGCGACACCATCGGCGACCAGCGCGCCGATGCGGAGAGCGAGGCCGAGGGGCAGAAGCGCCGGCAGTTCGAGGCGGTCTACCCGCTGATCCGCGACCGTCTCGGCGAGGTCGGCGGCATCGACCTGACCGGGGCGCTGGACGAGCAGTCGCTCTTCTACATCGACTTCTGCCACCTCTCGCCGAACGGCAACGAGCGCGTGGCCAAGGCCTTGGCGGCGGCGATCGAGCCGGCGCTGGCGGAGTGACACTGCGGGTAGAGAGGAGGCGGCGCTGGTGGAGCTGAGGGGAATCGAACCCCTGACCTCCTCATTGCGAACGAGGCGCTCTCCCAGCTGAGCTACAGCCCCAGTCGCCGCGGGCCGGGACTATGGTGACGGTCCCTGGCACTGTCAAGCGACACAGCCCCGCGCTGGACGCGCTGCGCAACACGTGTTGCAATGAGCCGAGCAACGGCGGAGCGGCGCGATGCGTATCCTGCTGAGCCTGGTCGGCGTGGTGCTGGCTGCAATCTTTCTCTTCTACATGGCGATCTACCTCAACGATTGGCCCCTCTACGTCGTCTGCCTGCTGGGCATCGCCCTGATGCTTGTCGCCTTCTGGCAGGACGAGATGCAGAACGGCACCAAGGCAGCGCGCGGCGACGGCGGCGGCGAGGAGCCGATCTAGCGGCGCCTGCGTCTCGGCTTCGCCGCCGGACGCTTCCCGCCCCCTGCGCGCGCCGCGGGAGCCACCTGCTCCAATACCCAGTGCGCGGTGGCCAAGAGACGGGCGTCCTCGCCGAAGCCGCCCACCATCTGCAGGCCGATCGGCAGTCCGTCGGCGCCGCTCAGCACCGGCAGCGACAGCGCCGGCACGCCGGCCAGGGTCCACAGCGTGCAGAACACCGGCGAGCCCGTCGCCGTGCCCTTCGGCGCCTGGCCGGGCGCCGCGGGCGTCAGTACCGCGTCATAGACGGCGAAGAGCTCGTCCAGCTCAGCCTGGACCGCGCGCTGCAGCGCGCGCGCCTGCAGATAGTCGACTGCCCGCACGGCCCGGCCATCCTCGATCAGCGCGGCCAGGCGGTCGCTCATCAGCGCCTCGCCACCGGGCGGGCGGCCCCGCTCGTACTCGGCCTTCAGATTGTGCGCCATCTCGCTGTGCATGATGACGCGCTGCGCCTCCCAGGCCCCGGCGAACCAGCCCGGCAGCTCGACACGCTGGATCGCATCGCCCAGGCTTTCGACGAGCTCGGAGAAGGCGGCCCTGGTATCGGCCTCGGTCTCCTCCCAGCGCGGGGTCTCGACGAAGGCGAGCCGCGGCTTCAGCCGCGGGGCGGCGGCAAGGTAGTCGGCCAGGCGCGGCGCCGGATCGGGCCGCGTCGCCGGATCCCCTGCATCGTGGCCGGCGAGCGCGTCGACCAGCAGCGCCACATCCTCCAGGGAGCGGCCGTAACCGCCGATGGTGTCGAGCGTCTCGCTCAAGTTCAGCACGCCGCTGCGCGGGATCAGGCCGAAGCTCGGCTTCATGCCGAAGACGCCGCAGAAGGCGGCCGGCCGGATCATCGAGCCGTTGGTCTGCGAGCCGACGGCGAGCGGCAGCATGGCGGCCGCCACCGCCGCCGCCGAGCCGGAGGAGGAGCCGCCGGGCGTGCGATCGAGGTCGTGCGGATTGCGCGTCGGGCCGGGCGTGAAGTAGGCGAACTCGGTGGTCACCGTCTTGCCGAGGATCACCGCGCCGGCCGCGCGCAGGCGAGCCACCAGCGCCGCGTCCTTGCGCG
>DATEDK010000029.1:0-3996 GCA_035281685.1 Kiloniellales bacterium
GTGCTGCACCCCTCGCCGCGCTATCTCTCCTACACGGTGGCCAAGATCGCGCTCTGGGCGCTGACCCAGTCGCTGGCACAGGCCCTGGCTCCGGCGATCCGCGTCAACGCGATCGGTCCCGGCCCCGTGCTGCCGCCCGACGGGCAGAGCGAGGCCGAGTTCCTGCGCCGCGCCGAGCGGCTGCCGCTGGGCCGCGCCGCCGCCCTCTCCGAGATCACCGCCGCGCTCGGCTTCCTGATCGATGCCAAGTCGGTGACCGGCCAGCTGCTGGCCCTCGACGGCGGCGACCACCTCGCCACGTTCAAGAGCATTGTGCCGAGCTGATGCCTGCGCATCTCCAAAAAAGGATGTCTTCCCGGAAACCGCGAAGCGGTCATCCGGGACCCATGGAAAGGCATGTTCGGAATTCCGTGTACCGCATCTTCCCATCCATGGATCCCGGATAGGCGCTGCGCGCCTTCCGGGAAGACATACTTATTTGGTGTAGGCAGGGAAACGTCACTTCAACTGGCGCCAGATCAGCTCGGCGGTCATCAGGTCGAGGTGCGCGCCGCCGGCGTTCTTGAAGAAGGTGATCTCCTCGGGCGCCCGCCGCCCGGCGTGGCCCGCGACGATGGCATGGAGGTCGCCCAGGATGTCGCTTTCCTGGATCACGCCGCGCTTCAGCGGGCTCTGGATGTCGGCCACATCGTGCGCGGACTCGCGGCGGTCGACGAAGATGCGGCTGCGCTTGACCGCCTGGTCGTCCGCCTCGCGGTGCTTGGCGGTATAGCCGCCGACGAGGTCGAGGTGGGTGCCCGGGCGCAGCAGCCGGCCCTGCACCAGAGGCTCGTGCGTGCGCGTGCAGCAGGTGATCACCTCGGCCACGCCGATCGCCTCGTCCAGGTCGTCCACGGCCTCCGCCGCCAGGCCTTCCTGGCGCAGCGTCGCGGCCACCACCTCGGCGCGCGCGGGCGTCCGGTTCCAGATCAGCACGCGCTTCAGCGACGGCCTGACCGTGCGGTGCGCGCGCACGAGCCAGCGCGACATCTCGCCAGCGCCCACCACCAGCAGCGTCTCCGGCCGCTCCGGCGCGAGATGGCGCGCGGCGAGCCCCGAGTCCGCGGCCGTGCGCCAGTAGGTGATCTCCGTGCCGTCCATCACCGCAAGCGGCCGGCCGTTGGTGCCGTCGAAGAGCACGACCACGGCCTGCACCGCGGGAAGCGCGCTCCCGATGTTGGCGGGAAAGGAGGTCACCAGCTTGGAGCCGGAGAAGCGCCCGACGTCGACCGCGTTGCGGATGAAGTAGAGCGCCTGCTCGCTGCCCATGAAGGTGTCGGCCACCTCCATCGGCGGCCGGCGATGCCCCGCCTCCAGCGCCTCGATCAGCTTGGGAAAGCTCAGGAGGCGCCGGATCTCGGCACCGTCGACGAAGCGCATCGGCACTGCCCCCTCTTCAATGTCTTCCCGGAAAGCGCGTCAGCGCTTATCCGGGACCCATTCCTCCGCGCGCGCGGCGCCATGGATCCCGGCTCTCGCTGCGCTCGGCCGGGAAGACGGTGTATATCTGAGGAAAAGTATCGAGAGGGGATGCGCCATGGACGTCAAGGGTCTGGCCGCGGTGGTGACCGGCGGCGCTTCGGGACTAGGCGCGGCTACGGCGCAAGCGCTGGCGAAGGCCGGTGCCAAGGTGGCCGTGCTCGACCTGCAGCAGGAGGCGGCCGACAAGGTCGCCAAGACGTTCGGCGGCCTCGGCCTTGCCTGCGACGTCGGCTCCGCCGAGGCGGCGGAGGCGGCGATGGCGAAGGCGAAGGCCGCGCACGGCCCCTGCCGCGTGCTGGTGAACTGCGCCGGCATCGCGCCCGCCAAGCGCGTCGTCGGCCGCGACGGCGCCATGCCGCTCGCCGCCTTCGAGCAGGTGATCCGCGTCAACCTGCTGGGCTCCTTCAACCTGCTGCGCCTGGCTGCCGCGGAGATGAGCGCGGCCGAGCCGCTGAATGCCGACGGCGAGCGCGGCCTCATCATCTCCACCGCCTCGGTCGCCGCCTTCGAGGGCCAGGTCGGCCAGGCCGCCTACGCCGCCTCCAAGGCCGGCATCGTCGGCATGATGCTGCCGATCGCCCGCGAGCTCGCCCGCTCGGGCATCCGCGTCAACACCATCGCCCCCGGCCTGATCGGCACGCCCTTGCTGCTGAACATGCCGAAGGAGGTGCAGGACAACCTCGCGGGCCAGGTCCCCTTCCCCAAGCGCTTCGGCACGTCCGAAGAGTTCGCGAAGCTCGTCCTGCACCTCTGCGAGAACGCGATGATCAACGGCGAGACCATCCGCCTGGATGGCGCGATGCGGATGCAGTGAGTTCAGCCCCTCTCCCCTTGCGGGAGAGGGGTTGGGGTGAGGGGGCTCGGTCGGTGCGACTATCGACACCGCTACGAACCTACCCCCCTCACCCCGGCCCTCTCCCGTAAGGGGAGAGGGAGGACTGTGGCGCTGAGCCCTGGCCCTCCCCTTGCCTTCCCCCGCCCTCGCCGCTATAAGCGCCGGCTTCCAAAGGGTTGCCGGGCCCATAGGCATGCCTCGCGCGACCCAGCCTGCGAAAGGACAAGAAATGCCGAAGATGAAGACCAAGAGCGGCGCCAAGAAGCGCTTCAAGCTCACCGGGACCGGCAAGGTCAAGGCGGCCGTGGCCTACAAGCGCCACATGTTCTCGAACAAGCCGAAGAAGATGCGCCGGCAGGCGCGCGGCACCTTCGTGATGTCCGAACGGGACGCGAAGGTGATCCGCAAGTACTTCCTGCCGAACGCCTGAGCCCGGGAGACCAGAATCATGGCACGCGTCAAGCGGGGCACCACCGCCCACGCCCGTCACAAGAAGATCCTGGGGCTCGCCAAGGGCTATCGCGGCCGCTCCTCGACCAACTACCGCGTCGCGCTGGAGCGCGTCGAAAAGGCGCTGCGCTACGCCTACCGCGACCGCCGCAACCGGAAGCGCAACTTCCGCGCCCTCTGGATCCAGCGGATCAACGCCGGCGTGCGCGAGCACGGCCTCACCTACTCCCGCTTCATCGCCGGCATGAAGAAGGCCGGCATCGAGCTGGACCGCAAGGTGCTGGCCGACATCGCCGCGCGCGAGCCGGCGTCGTTCAAGGCCTTGGTGGAGCGGGTCCAGGCGGCCCTCGCCAACTAGGCGTTTTCTGTCTTCGCTGCCTCGACCCGCGCCGCCCCTCCGCCAGGCGGCGAAGGGGTGTCCGCGCCCGGGTCCGGGCCTGTTTTCGAGGTAGGTCGGTGAGATGGATCCGAGAGAACTGAAAGAGAGCCTGCTGGCCGAGGTCGCCGGAGCCGACGACCTCAAGGCGCTGGAGGCGCTGCGCGTGGCGGCGCTCGGCCGCAAGGGCCGCATCACCGAGGCGATGAAGGGCCTGGGCGCGCTCGCGCCCGAAGAGCGCAAGGCGGCGGGCCAGGCGCTGAACGAGCTGAAGGGCGCGGTCGAGCAGGCGATCGAGGCGCGCAAGGCGGCGCTGGGCGACGCGGCGCTGACCCAGCGCCTCGCGGCCGAGCGTGTCGACGTCTCCCTGCCGGCGCGCCCCGCGCCGCTGGGCCACCTGCACCCGATCAGCCAGACCATCGAGGAGCTGGTCGCCATCTTCGGCGAGATGGGCTTCCGCTGGGCCGAGGGTCCGCACATCGAGGACGAGTTCCACAACTTCGATGCGCTGAACATCCCGGAGGACCATCCGGCCCGCCAGGACATGGACACCTTCTACCTGAAGCCGGGGCCGGACGGCCGGCGCAAGGTGCTGCGTACGCACACCTCGCCGGTGCAGATCAGGACGATGCTCGCCGAGAAGCCGCCGATCCGCATCATCTGCCCGGGCCGCACCTTCCGCTCCGACCACGACGCTACGCACAGCCCGATGTTCCACCAGGTCGAAGGCCTGGTGGTCGACGAGACGACGCACATGGGCCACTTGAAGGGCACGCTGATCGAGTTCCTGCGCGCCTTCTTCGGCATCGAGGAC
>DATEDK010000030.1:0-2101 GCA_035281685.1 Kiloniellales bacterium
ACATCGCGATCCTGCGCACCATGGGTGCCACGCGCGGGGCGGTGCTGCGCATCTTCTTTCTCTCCGGTGCTCTGATCGGCGTTTTGGGCACCCTCCTCGGCGTCATCGGCGGGGTGGTGGTCTGCGACAACATCAAGGTGATTCAAGGCTGGGTGGAGAGCCTGGCGGGCACCGCGGTCTTCGATCCCACGGTCTACTTCCTGACGTCGCTGCCGGCGAAGATGGATTGGGCGGAGGTCGCACAGGTCGTGGCCATGGCGCTCTTCCTCTCCTTCCTGGCGCCGCTCTGGCCCGCCTGGCGTGGCGCGCGGCTCGATCCGGTCGAGGCGCTGCGCTATGAGTGAGGCCAGACTGCCGAGCGGCATCGCGCTCGCAGGAGTCTCCAAGACCTTCCGCCAGGGTGGGCGCGAGCTGCATGTCCTGCGCGGCGTCGACTTCGTGGTGGCGCCGGGCGAGATGACCGCGCTGGTCGGGCCTTCCGGCTCCGGCAAGTCGACCCTGCTGCACATCGCCGGCTTGCTGGAACGCCCCGACGCCGGCGAAATCACCATTGCCGGCGAAGCGGTCGGCCGGCTCGGCGACGACTCCCGCTCGCGCCTGCGCAGCCGTGCCCTCGGCTTCGTCTATCAGTATCACCACCTGCTGCCGGAGTTCTCCGCGCTGGAGAATGTCGTGGTCCCGCAGATGATCGCCGGCCGCCGGCGCGGTGTGGCGAAGCAGCGCGCCCGCGCGCTGCTGGAGGCCGTCGGTCTCGCCGAGCGGCTGGACCATCGCCCGGCGCGACTGTCCGGCGGCGAGCAGCAACGCGTCGCGATCGCCCGCGCGCTCGCCAACCAGCCGGTCGTGCTGTTGGCAGACGAGCCCACCGGCAACCTCGATCCCGACACGGCGGCCCGGGTCTTCGCCGTCCTGCGCGAGCTGGTGCGGCAGACGCGTGTGGCAGCACTGATTGCGACCCATAATCTGGAGCTCGCGCGTTCGATGGATCGCGTGCTGCGACTGGAGCATGGCAAAGTAGTCGCCTAGACTTTCAACCTCTGGGGGGAATCGAGTCGCGATAGCGCCGGCAGCGCTCTGACGCAGTGCGCCGGCAAGGAGTCCTTTGATGGACTATCGGCCGGACATCGATGGCCTCCGTGCGGTCGCGATCGTTCCTGTTCTGCTGTTCCATGCCGGCGTTCCCGGTTTCTCCGGCGGCTACGTCGGTGTCGATGTCTTCTTCGTCATCTCGGGCTATCTCATCACCCGGCTGATTGCCGGCGAGATGGAAAGCGGCGGCTTCTCGCTGCTGCGCTTCTACGAGCGGCGCGCCCGCCGGATCCTGCCGGCGCTCCTCCTCGTGCTGCTCGCCTGCTTGCCCTTCGCGCACCTGCTGCTGCTGCCGGACCAGTACGCTGACTTCGCGGACAGCATCGACGCCACCCTGGGCTTCGTCTCGAACTTCTATTTCTTCGGGCAGACCGGCTACTTCGAGGACGACGTCGGCACCATGCCGCTGCTCCACACCTGGACGCTCGCCGTCGAGGAGCAGTTCTATGTCGTCTTCCCGCTGCTCCTGCTGGCGATGCGCCGAGGAGGCAGGCGCGGCTGGCTCTTGGTGGTCGTCCTGCTCTTCGCGCTGAGCTTCGCCACCGCTCTCTATTTCTCCACCGGCGACGCTGCGTTCTACCTCAGTCCGGCGCGGGCCTGGGAGCTGATGCTGGGATCGCTCCTGGCATTGCTGCACTGGACCCTGCGCAGCCGTGCGGTCGCCGCTGCCCTGGCGCTCGTCGGCCTCGGCATGATCCTGGCGGCTGTCGTCTCCTATGATGAAGCGACGACACCCTCGTCCTTCGCCCTGCTGCTGCCCTGCGGTGGCGCGGCACTTGTCATCCTTTCCGGCGCGGGGCGGGCGCAGCCAGCCGGCTTCGCTGGAAGCATGCTCGCGAGCCGACTTCCGGTCGCGATCGGGCTCATCTCCTATTCGCTCTATCTCTGGCACTGGCCGGTTCTGGTCTTCCTGCAGCTTTGGCTGCTGCCGGAACCGCTCGGCATCTGGGCCTTGCCGGCGCTGGCCCTCTGCTTCGTTTTGGCTACGCTCTCCTGGCGCTACGTGGAGCGG
>DATEDK010000031.1:0-5077 GCA_035281685.1 Kiloniellales bacterium
CGCTTCGAGCGAAACCTCCGCGCGTGCCTCGCGCTCGGTCATCGCCGCCTGCGCCTGGCGCTCCGCCAGCCCTCCCCGCTCATGCCCGATGAACCAGGCGGCGGGCAGGCCGATCGCGAGCAGCACCAGCGCCGCTGCGAGCGCCCAGGGCATCCGCCCGCGCATCCAGCTACGCCAGGAGAGGCCCGAGGCGGCGCCCGGCGCCCGGCGCCGGCCGGCCGCCGCCGCTTCGATGCGCCGGAGGAGCTGCGCGGGCGGCGCCTCGTCCAGAAGCGGATCGAGCGCCCCGCGCAGCCGCCGGTCGGCACCTTCCATGACCTCGAGCAGGTGCCGTGCCCTGCCATCCTCGGCAAGCCAGGCCTCGACCTCCGCGACCGTGGCATCATCGAGTTCGTCGTCGAGATAGGCGGCGAGGGTCGCCTCGTCGCGAGCGAGCGCGCCGCGGCTCATCGCGACAGCTCCCGCCGGTGCGCCGCGGCCGCGGGCCGCGCCGGCTCGTCCAATTCGGCCCGCAGGGCGCCCCGCGCGCGGGCCAGCCGGCTGGTGACGGTCCCGATCGGCACGCCCAGCACCTCGGCCGCCTCGCGGTAGCCGAGCCCCTCGACCGCGATCAGGAGCAGGGCGCTGCGCTGCTCCTCGGGCAAGCGCTGCAGCCCGGCGGTGACCGCCTCGAGCGCGATGCCGGAGACGGCCGCTCGCTCCCCATCGAAGGCCGGGCCTTCGGGATGCTCGTCGATCGGCAGGTGCGGGCCGCGCCGGCGGCGGTCGCGCCGGTCGTTCAGGAAGAGGTTGCGCGCCATGCGGAACAGCCAGGCATCGAGCCGGGTGCCGGGCATCCAGTGGTCGCTGTACCGCAGCGCGCGTTCGCAGGTCGCTTGCACGAGGTCGTCTCCCTCCGCCCGGTTGCCGGTGAGGCCCAGGGCAAAGCGGCGCAACCGCGGCAGGAAGGCGATGAGATCGCGTTTCAGCGCGTCATCCATCGCGCCCCTGAGCCCCATGCCGCGCTCGGCCATTGAGAGAACACCTGCCCCGGAGATTTCTTCCGGATTCCCAATTCTTCGACCCGATCGACGGAAAGCATCGAGGGGCGGAAGAAATTCCAAGGCTCGGTGTTTTCGTAGACACGGATCGCCGAGCCTTCGCCAGATCGCTCCGGTGCACCCGGCGGACTTCAAGGGGTAGAGGGACAAGCGCTTGCTGCACCCCACGACGACGCGCCGTCTGATCCTGCTGGCCTCCGCCAGCCTCCTGGCACTGGGATTGGCGGGGCACCAGGAACGCGCCGCGCAGGCGAGCCAGGCTGCCCAGATGCTGCAGGTCGCCGACTCGGGCGGCGGCGGAGGCGGCCAGGGTGGCGGGCAGGGCGGTGGCCAGGGCGGCGGTCAAGGTGGAGGACAAGGCGGCGGCCAGGGCAGCGGTCAGGGTGGCGGCAACAGCGGCTCTGGCGGCGGGAACAGCGGCTCCGGCGGCGCCAACAGCGATGAGGGCGGCAAGAAGGGCGGGGACCACGGCGCGGTCGGAGGCGGCGGGGAAGGCGGCTCGGAAGGCGGTGAGTTCGGCGAGGTGGCTCCTGTCGGCAGGGATTTGACCCCACAGGAGGAGCAAGGCCTGATTGCTACGGGCTGGGAATGAGGATGCGGACCGGTCCCTTCCGCATGGCCTCGGTGATTGCCGCTGCATTTGTCCTGGGCGGCGCAGCGGCGGCCCAGCCCGTCCACCCCCTCTACCTCTTGCTGGATGACGCGGACCGCGCGCTCGCGGTCGCGGCCGTCCAGGAGGCTCTGGAGCACCGGCAGTCCGGAGAGAGCGAGGCTTGGCGCGGCACCGTGGCCGGGGTTTCCGGCACGGTCACGCCACAGCGGACCTTTCGCATCGGCAGTGGTCACTGGTGCCGGGAGTTCCAGGAGGCCGTCGTCCTGCCGGGGCAAGCGGAGATCCGCCTGCTCACCGCTTGCCGCAGCCAGGACGACGGCCGCTGGATCGTGGTCGAACCCGCGGGCTGAGCGAAGGTCCCAGCGCAGTCTTGCCCCATTTCGCCCGAGCGCGTAGGAACGCGGGCGGGGTTATGCACGTATTTCTAGGCGGGCCCGCCCCAACCGCGAGCCGCAGAGGTTTTCCATGCTGTCGATACTGAAGGACGTGCTGCAGCCGACGGAGGCAGCGGAGATCCGCACCCAGATCGCCACCTTCGAGTTCGAAGACGGGCGCTCGACCGCGGGTTTCCGCGCCAAGCGCGTGAAGTTCAACGAGCAGATGAAGCGCAATCAGCCGGACTCGCAGGAGCTGAAGCAGCGCATCATGACGTCGCTGACCAAGCATCCGGACTTCCGCACCGCGACCTTTGCCAAATCCATCCGCCCGCTGCTGATCAGCCGCTACAAGCCGGGCATGAGCTACGGCCTGCACGTCGACGATCCGCTGATGGGCAAGGACAAGAAAGAGCGCACCGATCTGGCGATGACGCTCTTCCTCTCCGATCCGAAGGACTATCAGGGCGGCGAGCTGCGCTTCCACAGCCCCTGGGGCGCGCACGAAGTGAAGCTGCCGGCGGGCTCGGCGGTGGTCTATCCGGCCTCCACGCTGCACCGCGTGCTTCCCGTCACCTCGGGCGAGCGCATCGCGGCGGTCACCTGGATCGAAAGCTATCTGCGCGACCCGGCGCAGCGCGAGCTGCTGGCCGAGCTCGACCGCATCCGCCGCTATCTGCACGAGAAGGATCCGGACAGCGAGGCCAGCAACCTGGCCTTCAAGACCTTCGCCAACCTGATGCGCATGTGGGCGCACAATTGAGGCTGCGAAAGCGAAGCGCCCCTCCAGTGCGGGAGGGGCGCTCGCTCAAGTCAACGAGGCGCGGCCGGGCCTAGAGACCCGCCTTCACCTCTTCGAAGATCTGCTGCAGCTCCTCGAGGCGGGTGTTCTCCTGCGAGAAGACCGCCTTGGCGAACATCTCCGAGGGATCGCTCGGAAGGCCGATCTCCTCCAGCGTCGCGGCATCGACGAGTTCGAAGGCCTTCTTGTTCGAGTGGCCGTAGCCGTACTCGGTGATCAGCCACTGGCCGGCCTCGGGCGAGATCATCGCGTCGATCAGGTCGTGCGCGAGATCGAGCTGCTTGGAGGTCGAGGTGACGACGAGGCCGCAGCACCAGGCGAGGATGCCCTCCTTCGGGTTGGCATAGGCGACAGGGACACCCTGGCAGCGCAGCGTCACCACGGAGGAATTCCACGCCGAAGAGGCGACGACCTCGCCCGAGGCCATGGCCTGCTCGAGTGCCGTGGTGTCGCTCCAGTAGAAGCGGAGCAGCGGCTTCTGCTTCTGCAGCATCTCGCGCACCTGATTCAGCTCGTCGTCGGTCAGCTGATAGGGATTCTTCGCGCCGATCAGCAGGCCGATGATGACGCCGGTGTCGGTGATGTCCTCGCCGATCGAGAGCTTGCCGGCATAGCGATCGTCCCACAGCATGGTCCAGGACTCGGGCTGGCCCTGCAGGTCGAAGAGATCGGTGCGGTAGATGACCGAGGTGTTGCCCCAGTCGACCGGCGCGAACCACTGCTTGCCGTCGGCGTCGGCGCCGTTGATCGATTTCAGCTTCGGGAAGACGTCGCCCCAGTTGGAGAGGCGGCTGGTGTCGAAGGACTGGATGACGCCCGCCTCGCGCCAGCGGCGGGTGCGCGCCGAGCAGGGATGCGCCACGTCGCACTCGAAGCCGGCGCGCAGCTTCTGCAGCGCCTCTTCCTCGTCGGAGAAGAGCGCGGTCGCGGGCGGACCGCCGTGCTTCTCGACGTACTGCGGGAAGAAGCCCGGCAGATCGTAGCCCGACCAGGTGAAATAGGTGAGATCGCCCGCGGCGGCGCGCGCCCCGCGGGTCAGCGGCATGGTCACCATAGCCACACCGGCCGCAGCCATCAGCTTGGTGAGGTCGCGCCGCGACAGCCGGCCAAGCGCCAGATCGTCGCGCAGCTTGTTGTATTTCATTTGCTTCAGCCTCCCTTCGTGGGTCGCGCGACCTCAACGCCACGCCGCGGCGGGAGAGGCCAGAGGCCGCAGGACAAAAAAGACTGACAAAGCAGATACCCACTTGTCCAGGCGGCGAAAGCGTGGAGCAATTCGCCGCGGACGACCTGTGGCAGCGTCCTTGCCAGCTATGGAAGGAGTTGTTTAACATTCGTTCAACAAGAATTGAAGTGGTTGGGGGATGGCGACAGCGATCGAGGGCGTAAGGCCGAGAACGACGGCCAACGGCTGGCTGCGCCGTCTGCGCCGCTCCGACAATCTGCGCGGCTATCTTCTCCTCACGCCGACGCTCGTGGTGATCCTCTCGATGCTCGCGCTGCCGCTGGTGGCGCTGATCCTGCTCTCCTTCTGGACGCAGAGCGGCTTCAAGCTCGACACGGCGTTCACCCTCAACAACTACGCGACGTTCTTCAATTACGACGAGAAACCGATCTACCTGACGCTGCTCGGCCGCTCGCTGCGGATGAGCTTCATCGCCACGGTGGTGATCCTGCTGGTCTCCTACCCGATGGCCTATTTCCTGGCCTTCCGGGTGCAGAAGGCCAAGATGATGTGGCTGATCCTGATCACCGTGCCGTTCTGGACCAGCTACCTGCTGCGCGTCTTCTCCTGGAAATTGATCCTCGGTTACGACGGCGTCATCAACTCCGGCCTGAAGCAGATGGGCCTGCTCGAGGAGCCTCTCGAGTTCCTGCTCTATAACCAGTTCGCCGTGGTGGTGACGCTGGCGCACGCCTGGGTCGCCTTCGCGATCCTGCCGATCTACGTCTCGATGGAGAAGATCGATCGATCGCTGCTCGAGGCGGCGGCCGATCTGGGCGACGGTCCCTGGCGGCGCTTCTGGCGCATCACCTTCCCGCTCTCTCTGCCTGGCCTGGTGTCGGCGGCGCTGCTGGTCTTCATTCCGACCGTCGGTGACTACGTCACCCCGGCGCTGGTCGGCGGCACCGATGGCATCATGCTGGGCAGCCTGATCCAGACGCTGTTCGGCAAGGTCAACAACATGCCGCTGGGGGCCGCCAGCGCGCTGATGATGATGGCGACCGTCACCGTCCTGGTCTGCCT
>DATEDK010000032.1:0-9297 GCA_035281685.1 Kiloniellales bacterium
GTCCTGGGCGAGGGCGAGCAGTCGCCGCGCTTCCTGGTGACCGTCGACCTCGCCACCCGCCAGGTGAGCGTCGTCGCCATGCAAGGCATCCAGCCGCACGGGGGCGACCTCGAGCTCTGGCTGGTGCGCTCCGATACCGGACCGAAGTCGCTCGGTCTGATCCCGAGCTCGGGCGAGGCGCGACTCGATCTCGGCGCACAGGCGACGCCCGCGCTGTTGACCGGCGGGCTGCTTGCCGTCAGCCAGGAGCCGAAGGGCGGTTCTCCCACCGGCCTGCCCACGGGGCCCGTGGTCTTCACCGGCCCGCTGCTGCTGGCGCCCGAGTAAGCGCTTTCTCAGCAGGAGCTTTTTTTCTAAGCTGATTCTGCATCCGATTTGCAGGGCGCTGCGTACCTGCCCGAGCGAGAGGCATGGGCAGTGACGTTGCCCTGCCGACGAGACCATGCACAGGACTGTGCTGGCGCTGGCACCGGGCCGTCCCCTGCCAAGCGAGGCGCTGGGTTTCGGCGCCAGGCTCGGTGTCCCGTTCGGCAGCCGCCGGCCGGATCCCCTCCGGCCGGCGGACTTTTTTTTGGCTGCCCGTGGCCGGGATCCGCCCGGGCGAAGTCGTGCCGCAACCGAAAGCGGCAGAGGTTATCTCATTGGATAAATGGGAACCTTGTTTCAGGCGGCACGTTACCCCGCCGCATGACACAGCGTGCAATCAGCAGCGACGGCTCCGTCCACGCGGTTCACTGCGCAGGGACCCCGAGCGACCCGAGTCGCTCCTGCACGCCTCATCCCAATCGTCTAGGGAAACCAGAAGAACTCGACCGCCCTGCAAAGGTGGGAGGGGGCTGTCTGTGGCAGAAAAGGCACAGGCAGCACAATAGTGGCTTGCTCGAGTACCTTGGCAACACCCGCGTTTTGACAGTCGAGACAGGCGTTTCTAGACTGCTGACTGCGGGTGTTCGTAGGGGGGCAGCGGTCCTGGTCCGCATGCCTTAACCAACCGCTATGGTACACGGTTCGAAGCCAATGGATCGAGCTTGAGGCGAAGGAGGGACGGATCAATGGCCCGGTTGAATGTGATTGGGGCGGTCGCGGCACTCGCCATCTTGGGCGGCTGCGCCTACTCGGACATCGAAGCACTGCGCTCTGTGACGCCGACGGGTTCCCCGTTCGCCCAGGCGCTGACTGAGGAATATCGGCAGATCGTCGCCTTCGAGGCGGATGAGATGTACGACTGGATCGACGCGGGCTACTTCGCTCAGAAGGGCTTGCGTGCGGCCAACGGCGAGGAAGTCCCGCCGGAGCTGGTCGAGGATTGGGCGGTTGACGGCGCCCCCGCCGAAGAACTCGCCCAGGCGCGCGCGCGCCTGGTCGCGGCTCTCGACGCGGGCGGCCGCACGGTCGCTCCGGAAATCGCGGCGCACGCGCAGGGCCGTTTCGACTGCTGGATCGAGCAGCAGGAGGAAGGCTGGCAGACCGATCACATCGCGGCGTGCCGTGATGCCTTCTACGCCGCTCTGGCCGACCTCGAGGCGGCGCTGGGCGGTGGCGGCGATGCGCAGACCTTCACGGTCTACTTCGCTTGGGACAGCTCGGCGCTGACCGCCGCGGCCCAGGCCGAGATCGATCGTGCGGTTGCCGCCGCGACGAAGATGGGCGTGAACGAGTTCTCGGTGACCGGTCACACGGACACCTCGGGCTCGGTCGAGTACAACCTGGCTCTGGGCCTGCGCCGCGCCAACGCGGTGAAGGACGCCCTGGTCGCCCGCGGCGTGCCCGAGGGCAACGTTGCGGTCGCCAGCCGTGGCGAGAGCGAGCTTGCGGTGCCGACGGGTGACGGCGTCCGCGAGCAGGCGAATCGCCGCGCGGTCATCGTGATCCAGTAAGTTCTCGATCCAAAGCTGAGGGACGGCGCCGCGCCACTGCGCGGCGCCGTTTCTTTTTGCGAAGCGCGGAGCTGCACCATTGCGCGGTGCCGTTTCCCTTCCTGCATTTCTGCGTCGGCTCCAGCGGCGGCTGCCGCCCTTGCGTTCGCTGGAGCTCTTGCCCACCTCGCTCCTATGATGGCGGGCGCGACGCCCGCGACCGAGACGGGGAGAGGTTCATGGCCAAGGGGCTCTATCACGCCACCACGCAGGGCATCACGGTCTCGGTGCAGCCGCTGTTCCTGGAGGAGCAGTCGCAGCCGAGCGAGGGCCGCTACGTCTGGGCCTACCACGTGGTCATCGAGAACGGTGGACGCGACCAGGTGCAGCTGCTGAACCGCCACTGGCGCATCACCAACGCGGCCGGCCGCATCGAGGAGGTGCGCGGACCCGGCGTGGTCGGGCAGCAGCCGGTACTGGCCCCGGGCGAACGCTTCGAATACACCTCCGGCACGCCGCTCTCGACGCCCTCGGGCATCATGGTCGGCAGCTACGAGATGGTGCGGCAGGACGGCTCGCGCTTCGAGATCGCGATCCCGGCCTTCTCGCTGGACAGCCCCTACGAAGCCAAGCGCGTGAACTGAGGCAAGGATGGCCAGGGACAGGAAGCACCGGGAGGCGAACGGCGGCGGCAGCGCGGGGGTGGACCGCGGCGCCGCGCTGGCGGCGGTGGAGACGCTGATCCGCTTCGCCGGCGACGACCCCAAGCGCGAGGGCCTCAAGGGCACGCCGGACCGCGTGGTGCGCGCCTACGAGGAGCACTTCTCCGGCTATGCCATCGATCCTGTCGACCTGCTGTCGCGCACCTTCGAGGAGGTCGACGGTTACGACGAGATGGTGTTGCTGCGCGACATCCGCTTCGAGTCGCATTGCGAACACCACATACTGCCGATCATCGGCCGCGTTCACATCGGCTACCTGCCGCGCAAGCGCGTGGTCGGCATCTCCAAGCTGGCGCGCGTGGTCGACGCCTTCGCCCGCCGCCTGCAGATCCAGGAGAAGATGACGGCGCAGATCGCCAACGCGATCAACGAGGTGCTGAACCCGATCGGTGTCGGCGTGGTGGTCGAGGCGGCGCACCAGTGCATGACCACGCGCGGCGTGCACAAGCCCGGCGTGACCATGGTCACCAGCCGCATGCTCGGCAGCTTCCGCAGCTCCGCGCCGACCAGGCGCGAGTTTCTCGCCCTGATCGGCCACGCCAACCGGCAGATGGAAAACGCCTGATGCGCGCCCGCCGGGCGCGGCGGCATCACCACCGTGCCTGACCTTCGGCCTGTCTTCGCCATCGCCGGCATTCTGCTGGCGATCCTGGCGGCGGCCATGCTGGTGCCGGCCACCCTCGACCTGGCGAACGGCGATCCCGGCTGGCAGGCCTTCGCTGCCGCCGCGGCGGTGACCCTCTTCGTCGGCATCGCCCTCCTGCTGGCGAACCGCCAGAGGGGCTGGCGTACCTTCACGCTGAAGCAGGGCTTCCTCGTCGCCAACGCCGCCTGGATGCTGGTGGCACTGTTCGGCTCGCTGCCCTTCCTCTTTTCCGGCTACGGCTTCTCGCTGACCGATGCCTTCTTCGAATCGATGTCGGGGATCACCACCACCGGCGTCACCATCATCAGCGACCTCGAGCGCATGCCGGCCGGGCTGCTGCTCTGGCGCGCGCTGCTGAACTGGCTGGGCGGCATCGGCATCATCGTCACCGCGCTCGCCGTGCTGCCGATGCTGCAGGTCGGCGGCATGCAGCTCTTCCGCATCGAGGCCTTCAGCGGCCAGCAGGGTCTGCCGCGCGCCGCCGCGCTCGGCTTCGGCATCGTGCTGGTCTATCTGTCGCTGACCATCCTCGGCTCGCTCGCGCTGCTCGCCGCCGGAATGACCGGCTTCGATGCGGTCACTCATGCGATGTCGGCGCTCTCCACCGGCGGCTTCTCCACCCGCGACGCCTCGATCGGCGCCTATGCCTCGCACGCGCCGCAGTACGTGCTGATCGTGCTGATGCTGCTGGGGGCGATGCCTTTCCTGCAGCTCCTGCGGGCTGGCCAGGGCCATCCGCTGCCGCTCTGGCGCGACGACGAAGCGCGCTGGCTGGTGGCGATCGTGCTCTTCGCCGCGCTGGCGATCGCGGTCTGGCTGTTCGAATACGGGTTCTACGACAGCGGCGATGCCTTGCGCGTCGGCCTCTTCGTCACCGTCTCGCAGATGACCGGGACCGGCTTCATCATCGCCGATCCGACGCCCTGGGGCGGACTGCCGACCGCGCTCCTGATCGGGCTGATGTTCATCGGCGGCGCCGCCGATTCCACGACCAGCGGCGTGAAGCTGTTCCGCGTGCAGATCTTCCTCGCCGAAGCCTACGCCGCGCTGCGGCGACTGACGCAGCCGCATGGCGTGTTCATCCCGCACTTCAAGCGCCGGCCGGTGCCGGACGAGGTGAACCAGCAGGTGATCGGCTTCTTCGCGCTCTTCGGCGGAGCCTTCGTCGCGCTGGCGACCGGTTTGGGGCTGCTCGGGCTCGATCTGACCACCGCGCTCTCCGCCGCGACCAGCGCGCTCGCCAATGCCGGCGGCGGCTTCGGCGATGCGCTCGTCGCGCGCGGCAACTATTCGGCCCTGCCGGAGGCGGCGAAGTGGTGGCTGGCCTTCGGCATGCTGATCGGCAGGTTGGAACTGATGGTCTTCCTGGTGCTGCTGTCGCGCCGCTTCTGGCGGGACTGACCTGCGCCCCGGCCGTGGACGCGGCTCTTGGCCCGCGGCCGGAGGGTGCGCTAAGCAGGCTGTCATGACGCAAGCCGCCACGAGCCGCCCGACCTACACCCCACGCGCGATGCTGGAGCGACTGGTCGCCTTCGACACCACCTCGCGCCGCACGAACCTCGAGCTGATCGAGTTCGTCGAGAACTACCTCGATGCCTACGGCGTGCCGCATTGGCGGGCGGGCTCGGCCGACGGGCAGAAGACCAACCTCTGCGCCAGCGTCGGTCCCAACGGCCCCGGCGGCATCGTGCTGTCGGGCCACTCCGACGTCGTGCCGGTCGACGGCCAGCCCTGGTCGACCGACCCCTGGCGGCTGACCGAGCGCGACGGCAAGCTCTTCGCGCGCGGCACCTGCGACATGAAGGCCTTCCTCGCGATCGGCCTGGCGCTATTGCCGAAGATGCTGGAACGGCCGCTGAAGCGGCCCTTCCACTTCGCCATCTCCTACGACGAGGAGGTCGGCTGCGCCGGCGTCGGCTCGATGATCGACCGCATGGTGCAGACGCTGCCGCCGGTGCATGCGGTCATCGTCGGCGAGCCCAGTGACATGGGCATCGTCAACGCGCACAAGGGCATCACCTCGCACTACGTGCGCATCCGCGGGCACGAGGCACATTCGAGCCAGCCGCAGCGCGGCGCCAACGCCAACATGGCGGCGGGGCTCCTGATCGCCAAGCTGCAGCAGATGGCGGCCGAGCGCGAGGCGAACCCGATTCCCGGCAGCCGCTACGAGCCGCCCTATACGTCGTTCAACGTCGGCGAGCTGCACGGCGGCACCGCCCTCAACATCATCCCGCTCGACTGCTGGTTCTCCTTCGAGTACCGCATGCACCCGGGCGACGATCACGACGGAATCCTGGCGGAGTTCACCCGCTATGCGAAGGACGTGGTCGAGCCCTGGCTGAAGCGCTTCCGCGCCGACGCCTCGATCACCATCCAGCCGCGCGCCAAGGTGCCGCCGCTCTTGCCCGAGGACGACGGCCCGGCCGAGGCGCTGGTGCGCCACCTCACCGGTTCGAACGCGACGGGAGCGGTCTCCTACGCCACCGAAGGCGGCCTCTTCCAGCATGCCGGCTACTCGACGGTGATCTGCGGCCCAGGCTCGATCGACCAGGCCCACCAGCCCGACGAGTTCATCTCGATCGAGCAGTTCGAGCTCGGCACGAAGTTCCAGCAGCGCCTGATCGAGTGGGCGCAGACGTAGCTCCCTCCACCAGCGAAGCTGGGGGAGGGAGGGGAGGGGGTGTCGACGAAGCAGCCTTTCCGTCGACACCCCCTCCCTGGCCCTCCCCCATGCTGCGCATGGTGGAGGGGACGACTACTTCGACGCCGCCGCCCAGGGGTCGTAGGTGCCGAAGCTCCAGAGGTTGCCTTCGAAGTCGCGCGCGGAGTATTCGCGCGAGCCGTAGTCGGTGTCGCGCAGCGGCATGACGATCTCGGCGCCGGCCGCCTTGGCGCGCGCGTGGTGCGCGTCCACGTCCTCGACCACGACGTAGACGCCGCCGCGCGCATCGGCCCAGGGGTTCCTCGGATCGGGCTTACCCTTGGAGCCCAGCATCACCATGCCGCCGGGACGGGAGAGCTGCGCATGGTCGATGCGCCCGCCCTCGCCCTCGACGACGAAGTGCCGTTCGAAGCCGAAGGCTCTTTGCAGCCAGTCGATGGCCTTCGGCGCATCCTGGTACTTGATCGCGGGAATGATGCTGGGGTTGCCGTTGTGCTGCCTGGCCATCGCTGCCTCCATGGGTCCGACGCTGCCAACGAGGCTATGCCCGCCGCGTGCCCGGGTATTGGAGATTTTTCGGCAGGCGGCAGCTGCGAGGGCAGCGTCAGGGCCGCGGCCGCAGCCGTGCGAGGATGTCGCCGACCGACGCGCGGTCGAAGTCGTAGCGGCGATTGCAGAACTGGCAGGTCACCTGGATGAGGCCGTCGATGGTCATCTCGGCGAGCTCCGCGTCGGAGAGGGCGGCCAGCACGCCCTCGATGCGGCGGCGCGAGCAGCGGCAGGCAGCCGCCAGCGGCCGTGCCGTCTCCGCCGAGACGCCCTCTTCGTGGAAGAGGCGCCAGAGCAGCCGCTCGGGCATCACGCTGGCGTCGAGCAGTTCGCGATCGGTCAGCGTCGAGAGCAGGATGCGGGCGCGGCGCCAGGCCTCGCGGCGCTCCTCGCGCTCGCTCTCGTCGGCGCCGTGCTCGAGCTCGGGCAGGCGCTGCAGGATCAGGCCGGCGGCGCGCCAGGACCCGGCCAAGGGTTCGGCCGCGAGGTGGATCGCGGTATCGAGCTGCTCGCTCTGCCGGAAGTAGTGCAGGAAGCAGTCGGCGAGCTTCTCGCCCTCGAGCGCGACGATGCCCTGGTAGCGCTGGTGCTGGCCCTTGGGATCGACGGTCAGCGCCAGATAGCCCTGGCCGACGAGCTGGCGCAGCATCGGCTGCCGGCCCTCGGCGGTGAGCGCCAGCACGCGCTCGCGGTCCGCTTCGGCATAGGCGCGCAGCGCGCCCTTGGAGGTGACGTCGGCCACCATCAGCTTGACCGGGCCGTCACCCTTGGTCTGCAGGCTGAAGATGCCGTCGAACTTCATCAGCGAGCCGAGACCGCCCGCCAGCACGAGCAGCTCGGCCAAGAGGCGCGCGACCGGCGCCGGGTAGTCGTGGCGCGAGAGGATCTCCTGGGCAGCGTGGCCCAGGCGCACCAGGCGGCCGCGCACGCCGCTCGTCGGCAGATGGAAGGGCAGCACCAGGTCGTCGGCGCCCTGGTGGCGCACCATGATCGGATCGATGGCGGGATCGGCCCTCACGTGCCGAGCCCGCTCATAGGCCCAGGCACCAGGTGAGGATGCCCTTCTGCACGTGCAGGCGGTTCTCCGCCTCGTCCCAGACGACGGACTGCGGGCCGTCCATGACCTCGGCGGAGACCTCCTTGCCGCGGTAGGCCGGCAGGCAGTGCAGGAAGACGGCGGCGGGGTCGGCCTGCGCCATCACCTTGGCGTTCACCTGGTAGGGGGTCAGCAGCTTGGCGCGGCGCTCGCTGTCGCCGACGTCGTCGCCCATCGAGACCCAGGTGTCGGTCACCACGCAGTGCGCGCCGGTGACTGCCTTGGCGACGTCGTGCGTCACCAGGACCTTGCCACCCTCGGCTTTCGCCCAGCCCAGGACCTGCCCGCTCGGCGTCAGCTCCCGCGGGCAGGCGAGCCTCAGCTCGAAGCCGAAGCGCACGGCTGCGTGAATCCAGGAGGCGGCCATGTTGTTGCCGTCGCCGACCCAGGCGACGGTCTTGCCGGCGATCGGGCCGCGATGCCCCTCGAAGGTCATCACGTCGGCCATCAGCTGGCAGGGGTGCGTGCGGTCGGTCAGCCCGTTGATCACCGGCACGGTGGCATAGTCGGCGAGCTCCAGCAGCTTCTCCTCGCGCGTGGTGCGGATCATGATCGCGTCGACGTAGCGCGACAGCACGCGTGCCGTGTCGGCCACGGTCTCGCCGCGGCCGATCTGCGTGCCCGAGGGCTCCAGCACCACCGGCTGGCCGCCGAGCTGCTGGATGCCGACCTCGAAGGAGACGCGCGTGCGGGTCGAGGGCTTCTCGAAGATCAGCGCGATCGCCTTGCCCGCCAGCGGCTGCGGCGGGCCGGGCACGCGGCCTTCCTTGTAGGCGCGGCCGCGATCCAGGATGTCGCGCAGCGCGGCGCGGTCGAGCCGGTCGAGATCGAGGAAGTGCCGCGGCCGCGCGGCCGGCTGGATCGCTGCGGCCACCGCCATCAAGCCGCTCCCTTGAGCGCCTGCTCCGCCATCGCGCCGGCCACCTTGTCGAGAATGCGCAACGCCTCGTCCACCTCGGCAGGGCCGATGGTCAGCGGCGGCACGATGCGCAGCACGTTCTCGCCCGCGGTGACCGCGAGCAGGCCCTCGGCGCGGATCGCATCCAGCACGTCGCCCGCCTGCGGCTCGCACTTCAGGCCGAGCAGCAGACCGGCACCGCGCACCTCGGTGAAGACCTTGGGATGCCGCTTCACCAGCTGCTCCAGGCCCTGCTTCAGGCGCTTGCCGATGCGCTCGACGCCTTCGAGGAAGCCGTCGGCCAGCATGACGTCGAGTACGGCGTTGCCGACCGCCATGGCGAGCGGATTGCCGCCGTAGGTCGAGCCGTGCGTCCCGGCGGTGAGCCCGACGGCCGCCTTCTCGGTGGCGAGACAGGCGCCCAGTGGGAAGCCGGCGCCGATGCCCTTGGCGGTCGCCAGCACGTCCGGCGTGACGCCGGCCCACTCGTGCGCGAAGAGCTTGCCGGTGCGGCCCATGCCGCACTGCACCTCGTCGAAGTAGAGCAGCAGGCCGTACTCGTCGCAGACCCGGCGCAGCTGGCGCAGGTATTCCATGTCGGCGGCGCGGATGCCGCCCTCGCCCTGGATCGGTTCGACCAGGATGGCCGCGGTCTCGTCGGTGATCGCCGCGCGCAGCTCGTTCATGTTGCCGAAGGCGACGTGGTCGAAACCCGGCACCTCGGGCGCGAAGCCTTCGAGGTACTTCGGGTTGCCGGCGGCGGCCAGCGCCGAGAGCGTGCGGCCGTGGAAGGCGCCGTGGCAGCCGATGATGCGCCAGCGGCCGGGGTTGCCGGTGTCGTCGTGGTACTTGCGCACCAGCTTGA